>JAFAVN010000062.1 GCA_019242435.1 Verrucomicrobiota bacterium
GAGCGGTCGTATAGTGTGCTGAAGCATATCAAGGAGCGCTCCCGTTTACCGGTGGTGTCGGTTGGAGGAATCATGAGCGCGGCTGATGCATTAGCTCGCCTCGATGCGGGGGCGGATCTGATCCAGGTCTATACCGGTTTTATCTACCGCGGACCAAGGTTCGTCGGTCAGATTTGTCGGCAATTAGCTCGAGCGCGCGAGTAAACACCAAAACCGTGGACGCACGAATTGCGTCCACGCTCATTCTGGCTGATTCGCTACGACTGAAATGAAGTCGCAGCTCAACGGCGAATAGATAAAAGGCTGGTCTTATCGCCGGCGAAAGTCGCGATCTTTGCCACGACGATCTCCCCGGCCGCCACCGCCACCTCCTCGAGAAGCTTCACTCGGGAAAAATCGGTCCTGGCGAGGTTCTGGCGGACGCGCCTCATTAACTGTTAAGGCGCGATTATCTAAGGAATATCCGTTGAACTTGTTGATGGCTTCACTGGCTTGCTCACCCGATTCCATGGTGACAAATCCAAATCCACGTGATTTACCTGTGAATTTGTCCTGAATGATCTTGACGTCGACGACGTTTCCAACCTGTCCGAACAGGTCTTGAAGATCGAGCTCGGTTGTAGCGAAGGAAAGATTTCCTACGTAGAGTTTTGCTGACATAATAACACTTTTACGGGACGCCTCCTCGAGCAGGCCGGTCCAAACCGGTTTCGATCGCCAACTAGTCTTAGCTGCTGACAATTACCTCGAACGAAAAGAAGTCAGGTACCGGCTACGGCAGGAAGTGAATGGTTTCAAACTCTTTCTTCAAAAAAGGAACGATTCCGGAGGGATTGAACCAAGGGGATAAACTCATTTGAGATCGGATTTTAGAGACTTTGTGGATGCGCGTCCCTTTGGTTCGGTCCATCCGGAACGGTTCCTTTTTTAAAGCCAGTGAAAATGAACCGGGATCTCGATACCAGGGTGCAAACTTTGATGAACAGGGCAGGTCAGGGCCGCTTTTTCCAGGGCGCTCTTTTTCGGATGAGTCGAGGGAAGAGGAATTGTGATATCGACGGTCAATCGAGCGATGCGGCGGACCGGCTCCTGTACCATTTCTTTGATTACGCTAACCTTCGTGCTTTTAAGGTCGATGCCGTGGCGGTCTGCGAACAGCCCCATGACCGTTACCATACAAGTGCCCAAGGCGGTGGCTACCAGGTCTGTAGGCGAAAACGACGATCCTTTGCCTCCGTTATCAACAGGCGCATCGGTTTTGATCTTACTTCCCGACGAGGTGTGAATGGCCTCCGTCAGCAGGTTGCCTTGGTATTCGATGTCGATTTTGACCATGTATTCACCTAAACGCGAATTGAGAAGAACGCTAGGGCCTCCCTCCTTCTCGATTTGCCTGACCCCTATTGGATCCCAAAAAAGCGCAGAGCGTTTTCCGTGGTAGTTCCGGCTAGCTCGTCAAACGTAGTCTGGCGCTCGGCGGCAATCCGCTCGGCGGTTTCTCGGACGAAAGCGGGTTCGCAGCGTTTACCACGGTGTGGAATCGGCGCGAGGTAGGGGGCATCTGTTTCCAGCATTATTCGATCAGATGGAACTGCTTTGACTGCTTCCCGGATTTCACCGGCACCCTTGAACGTAATAATGCCGGTAAATGAAACTAAATAGCCCAGGGCCAACAATTCGTTCAATTCCGCTACCCCTCCGGTGAAGCAATGGAATACTGCTTGCACCGAGTATTGCCGAATGATGCCTAAAGTGTCCTTCCAGGAGTCACGTTGATGGATGACAACCGGCTTCTGCAGTTCCGCCGCGAGCTCGAGTTGCATCTCGAAAGCGGCAGACTGAGCCGCTTTTAATGAATCTCGTTTTAACTCGATTTCGACGGTTTCAGTGGTCATCGAACCGAACGCCGTTTCAACCACATTGCGTTTGTCGGTCTCTGGTAACCGATAAAAATCTAATCCGGTTTCACCAATAGCCACCACTTTCGGATGTTGAGCCAAGTCTCTGAGCTCGTTTATGAAATCAGCCTCGTCATCTCTCACCGAATTTGGATGCACGCCAACCGTCGCGAAAACATTTGGGTAACGGGAAGCGAATTGTACGACCTTACGGCTTGAGCTGAGGGAGGTTCCGATGCTGATGATTTTCTCAATCCCAGCTGCGCTCGCACGGTCGAGCACTGCGTCCAGGTCGTTGCTGAACTCCGGAAAATCGAGGTGACAGTGGGTGTCTACTAAAAAGTTCAAGGTTCAAAGCTCACGGTATCGTATTAGCCGGCGGTTTACCGCTTAGTGCTGACTGAAACGTGGTTAGGTCAGAGTCTACTGCATTTTTATTGGAGTCGAAAATAGCTCGTGCGACGGCAAAACGCGTTTCATACGCCGCTGATTCTGGACATCCAGCCAACTCGGAACTTTGAATGTTGAACGTTGAACTTTGAACCTCAAACTGTGAAGGCTGTTACCACTGAATCACAGAGCTGGCCCAGGTGAGGCCTCCCCCAAACACAACCAGGAGGATATAGTCGCCGATTTGGATGCGGCCGGTTCGATGCGCTTCGTCGAGAGCCATGGCAACAGCGGCGGCAGACGTATTCCCGAAACGATCCAGGTTGATGTAGAATTTATCCATCGGCAATCCCATTCGGTCAGCGATCGCTTCGATGATTCGCAGATTGGCCTGGTGCGGGATAACGCAATCGATGTCTTCGTATCGTAATCCGGCATCATGCAGAGCTCGGGTGGCAGAGTTAAACATCGAAGTTACCGCTTGTTTATAGACCTCCTTGCCCGCCATGTGGATCGTATTCAGCCGCTCGTGAATGTTCTCTGGGGTGATCGGACAACGAGTACCGCCACCCGGCATCATGAGGATGTCGGTGAACGTGCCATCGCTTCCCATATGGGTCGATATTACTCCGTGAGAATCGGGCCGATTTCGCAAGAGCGCAGCCCCGGCGCCGTCTCCAAAAAGCACGCAGGTATTGCGATCGGTCCAATCAGTTATCGTGCTGAGTTTATCCGCTCCAACAATGAGAACGGTGTTGTAGACGTGCGTCGAAATGAACTGTTGAGCAATTTCCAGTGCATATAGGAAGCCCGAACAGGCTGCCGACACATCGAAACAGGCAGCATTGATTGCGCCGATTTTCTTTTGAACGAAACAAGCGGTGGCTGGGAAAGAATGGTCCGGAGTAGCCGTGGCAACGATAATCAGATCAATTTCTTCCGGCGCAACTTTGGCCTGTTCCATCGCCGCCAGGGAAGCACGGGTCGCCATATCACTTGTAGCTTCGTCATCTTTGGCGATGCGCCGCTCCCTGATTCCGGTTCGGGTCCGGATCCATTGATCGGACGTGTCGACCATCTTTTCCAGGTCGTGGTTGGTCAGAACACGCTCCGGAACATAGCTTCCGGTGCCGACAATCGAAACTGTTCTGCGAGGTTTATTGGACCGGTGTGGTGGCAGCGAGGTTCTCATTGTAGATTTCGAGCTGGCGCGAGATATACGGATTAAGATCATGTTGCACCGACTCCGCTGCCACCCGAATCGCATTTTTTATAGCTACGGCGGAACTGGAGCCATGCGCGATGATGCAAACCCCATTTACGCCAAGCAACGGCATCCCTCCATATTCTTCGGCGTTAGTTTTCTTAGAGATATCCCGAAAAGCGCCTCGAGCGAGTTGCGCTCCGATCTTACGCACTAGCCCGCGATTCAATTCCCGCTTAAGCCACCCGAAAATGGCGTAGGCGATCGATTCCGAAGTCTTCAGGACGACATTGCCCGTGAATCCGTCGCACACGACCACGTCCGAAGAATTCTCGTAGAGATCACGTCCTTCAATATTGCCTTTAAAGTTGAGACCGGAATTTTTCAGGAGTTTAAATGCTTCTTTGGTGATATCGTTTCCTTTAACATCTTCTTCCCCGATCGAAAGTAGCGAGACAGTAGGGCGTTTGGTTCCGAGAACCTGTTCCGAAAATACGGAACCCATAACGCCGAACTGCAAGAGGTTTTCTGGGGTGGAATCAGGATTTGCTCCTGCGTCGATTACGACGAAAACGCCGAGCTCGGTCGGCAGCAAACAGGCAACCGCGGGCCTTTCGATCCCTTTCAGGGTCCGCATCTTTAATACGGATGCAGCGACGGCCGCCCCAGTGTGGCCGGCAGAGACGACGGCTTGGGCAGAGCCGTTCTTAACCAGGTCAACCGAACGCGAGATCGAAGAGTCTTTCTTTTGACGAACCGCCTTCGCAGCGGACTCCTGCATATCCACCACTTCGGACGCATGAAAGATCTCGATTCTCTGATCCTTATACCCAGTCCGCTTCAACTCCGTGCCGATGGCCATGGCGTCACCAACCAAAAACAGTTTCTCAATGTGCGAATACTCTTTTAACGCAAGAACGGCACCCTGAACGTTGTTTTTGGGGGCGAAGTCACCTCCCATAGCGTCTAATGCAATCCTCATACGTGCGAGCCAGAGTAACGCAAAACGAAAAGCTTAGATTCCGTGCTTAACGCAAGAAAAACGCTCGTTCAACAGGAAATCGTGGGCAGTCCTGGTCTCGGGTTCACCGTTCACGCTTCAGGCATGAACAACGAGGTAAGCGGATTCTGATCAGTCCCAGGCCTGGGATACTCTGATTGGACCAACCGGCTTAAGAGACGCAACCACCAAGCGGCCCGAAAAAAAAGCGCTCGACCGAGCTCATTCCGACGCTCTTTCTTCAATGCCTGATCAAGCGCCGAGTGTGAACCGCAAACTGCCTATCCTCCTAGGCAACCTCGACCGATAAAACCTGGCGCCCGCGATAGTAACCGCAAGCCGGGCAGGCAGTATGGCCGCGCACTCGGCTCCCACATTGCGGGCACTTGGTTAGCTGAGGGGCGTGCCAGCGGTTGGCCGCTTTGCGGGTGCGTAACCGCATTTTGGAAGTCTTTCTTTTCGGAACACCCATTTCGCTAATTATTCTTTCTTAGATTCAACTCGTCCAGGGCTGCCCAGGCGTTCGGCGGAGCCGGAACGTCCTCAGTTTTTACTATCTTTGGACCGGGACAAACCCTGCTTTCATCCCAGTCGCACCTCGGATGCGCCGGGAGAGCGAGGACAATATCTTCTCGCATGAACTCCGTCAAGTCGACATTGTCATTCGGGCCGACCGGCGCCTGGACCGTGAAATCCCGGACCACGAGAGGGTAGAGGAAGGGTCGCAAACAACTGACACAGTCGAGTTCCACGGTGAGAGAGAGAGAGCCCCTGACCAAAAGGCTCTGGTTATCGAGTTGAGCAAACAGGTCGTAGGACAGAGTGTCCACCGGCCGGATGCCGGGTTCGTTTAATTGGAGAATGTCTTTTTTCTCCTTGCCCTCGAACGCTGCACCTTCCGGCGGAATCTGATTAACTTGGATTTTCATGGTGAGTGTTCCCTTCCAAACATGTGGCCGAATCCTCGGTTGATGCCGTGGATCCTGCATTCACGTTAAGGCTTACGGGCGGGATTGCCAATGGCAACGAGTGGGTACGCCCTGAACGCGGCGTCAGGGACGCGACCCCCTTACCGGTGTTGACTTGTGTTCTCGCTTCACCGCTTTCCCATCTTGTGGAGCAAGGATCTCTGGATCAGTATGCGTGCGATGGTTCGACCTGCTAAACGAACGAAGATCGTTGCAACGATAGGCCCGGCAAGTGAAAGCGAAGAAATGCTCCGGCGTTTGATTGAAGCCGGCATGGATGTTGTTCGCCTTAACTTTTCGCATCGCTCGGCCGAACAAGCGAAACCGCTCGTAGCCCGGATCCGGAAAGTCGCGGATGAGCTCGGAGTTTTCATTGGAATTCTGGGAGACCTGCGCGGGCCCAGGATTAGAGTCGGCGAGATGCAAGATGGCGCCGCACACCTCGACCCGGGACATAAGGTTGTCCTCACTCCCACTCCAACCGTCGGCACGAGTGAGAAAATCGGGGTGAGCTTCAAAGGCCTGGCAAACGACGTGGCTCACGGAACGATCATTTTATTAGACGACGGCAACATCGAGTTGCAGGTGGTAGATCGAATGGCTCGAGGCGACGTTTTGTGTGAGGTGCTTCGAGGCGGCGAATTGAGGAGCAACAAAGGAGTGAATCTCAAGAACCGGCTGGTCTCGTTACCTTCTCTGACCACCAAGGATTACCAGGATCTCGATTTCGCTGTATCGGAAGAGCTGGATTTTTTAGCATTGTCTTTCGTTCAGTCGGCCGCGGATGTCCGGTTCCTCAAACAGTCGTTGGCCGAACGAGACGCCAATATTCCGGTGATCGCTAAAATCGAGAGACAGAACGCTCTCGAAGACATCGAAAATATTGTCAAGGAGAGCTTCGGAGTCATGGTGGCGAGAGGCGATCTGGCTTTGGAAATGAGCTTCGAAGATGTGCCGATCGCCCAGAAACAGATCATTTCCGTTTGCCGGCAAGCCGGTGTTCCCGTGATTACGGCTACCCAGATGCTCGAATCGATGACATCGTTCCATAAGCCAACCCGGGCAGAGGCGGCAGATGTAGCGAATGCAATTCTGGACGGCACCGATGCAGTAATGCTTTCGGGCGAATCGGCCGTGGGCAAATTCCCTGTCGAAGCGGTGTCCACGATGGCTACGATCGCGCAGCGTGCCGAGCTGGCTTGGATGCGAGGTGAGCTTCCCAGTCCGAGCGAGTTATCCCGGACTGGTGACCTCGACGCAGCAGTAGGCCGGGCAACCGCGACGATCGCCAGCTCGGTATCCGCTCGCGCCATTGTGGCGGCAACCACCTCCGGCACCACTACCCGGCGCGTCGCTTGTCACCGGCCTAAAATGCCGGTCATCGCACTTTGCACCTCTCCTGAAACCTGCCGCCGGATGAGTCTGGTCTGGGGCGTGGAACCGGTCCTGATTTCGCCCATCACCGGCACGGCGCATTTGGTGAGACTAAGCGCCGAAGCAGCAGTGAATATTTTGCAAGCCCAGCCAGATGATGTCCTGACCATTGTCGCCGGAACGCCTTACAATGTCTCTGGTAAGACTAACTTGATCAAATTGGAAGTAATTGAGGACGCGCTGCGCGTCGAAGCGGTGACTTTCGGGGAGCCGGAGGGGTTGGTGGGCGAGAAGTGATTGGTGAGAGGTGACGAGTGGCCTGGCGGTTGTTTGCGTCTTCGAGGCGGAAACATGCTTCCAATCTTCACCTCTCACTCATCTGACTCATAATTGGTCCACTCGATAACCGCGATCCTGCAAGGCGCGGACGAGGCCATGATCCCCTACCAGGTGCCCGGAACCTACGATCACCAGGTAATTCTTATCGGCGTGTAGAAACTGTTCGACTTGAGGCAGCCATTTTTGGTTTCGCCGAGCGAACATGGCTTCGAAACTTTTGGGATCCTCTCGTTCATCTTGGTTTAATAACCGGTCCAATTTATTGATTCGGCCGTATTTCCATGCTCTGACCAGTTCCTCGAGGACCGCTTTTGAGGCAGGCAAGTTGGCAATCGCTTCAACCAAGTCGCGTTCACCCGCAGTATCGTCCGCGTTCAGGACACGGGCTTGGTCTCGCACCGTTTCCAAGCCAAGCACTGGTTTATGCGTGGCTTTCGCCTGTGCGTAGAAGTAATGGTCCACACCCAGGTCTTCGCGGAAGCCTGCGAGTTCGGTGTAGCGGCTGGTAATCAATTCCGCTAGCAAGCCCGGCTTGTATCGTTTTGCCTGTTCGTAGGAAATATCGAGCTTGGCCAGGACGATTTTCAGGATCGTCAGGGTTGCCGGAGAAACGTGGTGGGCCAGATCGTCGCCCGATGGATAAACTCCGACCTGTTCAAACTCCTGCAATACATCCCGTTGAGAAATCGCGCTGAGATCAACTTCAAATACGATTTGAGAGGAGTCGTTGAAAGCCCGCTGTAAGGCCGGGTGAAGTGGGTAAGCGGATAATGGTAATACGTGAATAGATCCGAGCAGATAAACGGTGTTGTGATCACCGTGAGCCTTCCAAAGCGTGCTTTTAGCTCCGCCGGTGGGGGAAACAGTCGCGCAGGAGCTGATGAGAAGGGCTGCGCCGATCGCGACAGTGTATCTTCGTAGCAAGGCGGTTACTGCCTGTTTACTTCGTTTTAGGCCCATCACTGCCACCTGGTGGAATGCGCTCCCCGTGATTATCCGAGATCGTCAGGTTTTTTCCTACCAAACCCATTACCCCATCGAACGCCTCCTCGGAAATACCGTGAGAAACCCTGACGCGAAATCGTTCCCAAAGGAACTCTTCCATTCGCATCCACTTACCTCGGTAGTTCACGCGCTGTGTCCAGGCGCAGACAGTGATGATGTTTTGTAATTGTTTGATACGAAGAAGAAGAATTCCGGCGCCGACCACCACTAGTGTGCTGGTGGCAAGCAGTACGGTTGAAATAGTATCCCGCAGATCCAATTGAGCGTCGTTATTAGCATTTCGCTCGGTGAGAACGGTATTTTCGTAGGCCTGCATGGTGGAGATCGTAGCGTGGATCTCGTTCAGCAGTGAGCGACTATCGGCAGCCAGTACCAAACTGATTGCCTCATCCTGCTTACCGCCGTCCTTAAGAGCTACTGCCTGGCTCAGCTCCTCGACCTTGTTTTGGATAGCGGTGCCCAGCCGAGTGGCTTGAGCCAACTGGTGAGGGTCACTAGCCAGGACCTGCTTAAGATTCAAGAGCTGGAAGGGGAGCTGTACCTTGGCAAGCAGAAATGGCGTGAGATATGCCGCCTGACCTGTCAGCAGGTAGCCACGTTGAGCCGTGCTGGCCTGGTCCAGGAGATCCTGGATGATGAAAAGTTGTTCCCGTGCCAGGTGAGTACGTTCAACTACCTCTAGCCCGATGCTTTGATCACGACGGAGCTGCCTCGACACAAAGAAAAACAGGGCTGCGATAAGCACCGGTATCGCGATCACCACGAAGATCAAAACGCGGCGATTATATTGAAGAGAACTACCTTTCATTAGCTTTCGGACCTTTCCGGCCCTACGCTCAAGACAAACTTGTACGATATGTGGGTCCCTCGCCGGGGGCAATGGAAACTAAAGAATATTTCTGTGCAATCTAAGCTTGTTCCTGCTGAAAACCATCGGCAGCCTGCCCTAAGGCGAAAGGGCCATATCCAATGGAGGATCTGGCTTGGGATGGTCGGGTTTGGCCTGATTCTGGTAGCTGCCGGCTGGTACTATTACTTTCAGAAGCGTGAAATCAGTTCTTTCGGAGGCCTCTATTTCCCCGTTGAGTTGAGATTGCCGGTTCAGAGATTTGCCCAGTCTGATCCCCGATGGGGTGATGATTCCCTGGGGGATACCTCCGATACATTGGCAGGACAGGGCTGCGCAGTCAGCTCGGCCGCAATGGTCCTGGCGTTCTACGGTGTTGACCTGGACCCTGGCCGGCTAAACGAATTCTTGGGTGTTCACGACGGTTATACACCTGAGGGATGGCTGCGCTGGGAAGTAGCAGCCGATTTCGCTTCCGGGAAGGCAAAACATGTGTATGAAGATTTGCCCTCCTATTTTCTGATCGACAGTAACCTGCTTCGTGGGAATCCAGTGATTATAAGACTCCGCCTGCCCAGTGGGATAACCCATTTTGTAGTCATTGTCGGAAAACACGGTCTCCACTATTTGATCCAGGATCCGGCATCGGGGGGTGAGAATGGGGCATACCCCCTGGACGAGTTGACTCAGAAAATCGAGGCGCTCAGGTTTTATCAGAGGCTGGGGCGCTCGTAATCCCGGCCCGCATCTCGGCGGGCCGGGATTACGAGCGCCCCAGCCTAGGTGACAACACCGGTTTTGATGTTTACGTTGAGCGGTGGAAGTTTTTCTCCTTAAGTCGAAAATTCATCGGGCCGCGGTGACGAGTGCAGACGTGAATTACGAAGGCAGCTTGACTATTTCAGCGGACCTGGCGGAATTGGTGGAGCTCCAAGAGTACGAAAGAATTCTCGTTGGTAACCTGAGCAACGGCGAGCGGTTTGAGACCTACGCGATCTATGGCGTTCGAAACCAAAGGGTGATTCAGCTTAACGGAGCGGCAGCTCACCTAGGAAAAACCGGCGACCGCTTAACCATCATGAGTTTCGGGGCCTACGACTCGGAAGAAGCGACCACTCACCAACCGAAAATTATCGTGCTAGATGAGAAGAATCGGGTCCTGGAAAAGAGAATATAGAAACTAACGGCTTAGTTTTTTAGAAACAGCGCCATAAAGGCTCCGTCTATTTCGTCTTGGATCGGAGAAAGCTTTCTGGTTTCCACCAAGGTTAAGTTCGGGATAATCTCGCGGAGGCGGGCGACCACTTGTTCATTTTCTTCCGGTTCGATGCTGCAGGTGCTGTAAACGAACCGGCCGCCGGGACGAAGATAGGGAATCACATGTTCGACGATGCGCGTCTGCAACTTCGGCATGCGATGGAAGTCACCGGGAGTTAATCGCCAACGCACATCTGTACGCCGCCTGATCACGCCCGTGTTAGTACATGGCACGTCAAGGAGTACGGCATCAAAACCGCTGTTTGTAAGGTCATTCTCTTGCAACCAATCAATTTGCACAACGGTGGTATTGAGCACTCCCAATCTGGCGAGGTTCTGGCGCAACCGGTCGAGCCGCGACGGCTCATAATCGCACGCGATGACCGAACCCGAATTTCTCATCAATTGAGCCAAGTAACCAGTTTTTCCGCCGGGCGCAGCACAGGCGTCCAAGATCTTTTCTCCGGGTTTGGGTGCTAACAATTCGCACGCCATCAGAGTACTCGGGTCCTGAACGTAGACAGCGCCGGACTCGATCCAGTCCGATGGCAGGTGGTCCACTTGCAGGCAATCGGGATGCCTCAAAGACAGGCGTGCACCCGATCCGCGCTCGAGCAGTTCTTCTCGACTGGTACGAAGAACGTTGGTGCGGACATAAATCGGAGCCGGTTCATTATTCCATTGGCAAAGCCGCTCGGCATTATCTGAGCCGAGCGAATCCGACCACCGTTGATAAAGGAACTCGGGATGGGACCACCGGATATGGGCGGGCGCATTTTGCAAGTCGGCGAAGATGGAGTCTCTTTCGTTAATGGCCCGCCTGAGGATGGCGTTGACCAAGGAGCGGGCCGGTCCGGCTAGATTTACGGTTTCGTAAACCGCGGCATGCGGAGCCACCCGCATCTTGTAAAGCTGATAAAGCCCGAGTTGAAGCACCAGTCTCGTATTCCGGTCGAGCCTGGTCGGGCGAAAGCGTTCAATGATGAAGTCTAAAAGCAGCCGGTTGCGGATAACGCCGTAAAAGGCTTCGGTGACAAAGGCTCGATTCACCTGAGTCAAGTGAGCCGTCTGAAGAGTTCGATGAAGGACTTCGTCGGCAAAGTCCCTGGAGCTCTCCCATTGTTGCAGGGCTCTTAAACAGATTCGCCGAGGATTATCGCCTACCATACAGCTTACGGATTCCGAACCGCCTTTAGCGCGGCCGCACCGGGGTGAATCTTCCACGAGGCGGCGAGTTGTCCAACGCCAGGGCAATGGAGGCACCCGTTAGCTAGGGTCCTGTCCCATTAAATAGCTTGGCTTTCGTTGCGATCAAAATGGGCCGCCGGCAAGGCGGCCATGCCTTTGCTTATTCGAGCTCCGGCAAGCTCCCTAGACTTCGCCGGCTAACCTCAAGCTGCCGGTAATCCCCGGCCGATCCCGTAATACTGGAACCCGAATTCAGTCATTGTCTTCGGATCGAGCAGGTTGCGGCCGTCGAAGATCAGCGGCGTTTGCATCAGGCGTTTGATCTCAGAGAAATCCGTGTTTTCGAACTGCGGCCATTCGGTGGCGATGATCAGTGCCTCGGCATCGCGAACCGCTTCGATCGGTGATGAAACCAGTCTGGCGTCAGGGCAAAGCTTCAGCTCTCGAATCTTCGCCATGCCTTTTGGATCGTATGCGGTAACGTGAGCACCTTCCCGGCAAAGTTCATTTACCAAATCAACGGCTACCGAGTTACGGACATCATCTGTATCCGGCTTGAAGGTCAGTCCCCAGACTGCGAGTCGCTTGTCTTTCAAGACCCAAAGCGTGTCTCGCAATTTCTTCACGAAACGCTCGAGCTGGCGCTGATTAATTCGTTGGACTTCCTTTAATAGGTTGAATGGGGTGCCCAGTTGCTCGCTGATAGCAATGAAAGCAGCGATGTCTTTCGGAAAACAGGAGCCCCCGTACCCGAGGCCGGCATTTAAGAAACTTCGGCCGATCCGTTTGTCGGCGCCGATTCCCGCCGCCACCTTCTCAACGTCCGCTCCAGTGGCTTCGCAAATTACTGAAACCGCGTTGATGTAGGAGATTTTCAATGCGAGAAAAGAATTCGCAGCGTGTTTGATGAGCTCAGCACTATTAACGTCGGTTACCATAACCGGCGCCATGAACGGCTCGTAGATCGTGCGCATCAAAGCCAATGCCCGTTCGCTATTGGTGCCGATCACGACCCGGTCCGGATGCATCAAATCCTCTACCGCACAACCTTCCCGAAGAAATTCGGGGTTACTGACTACATCAAATTCGACACCGATTTTGTTATATCGCCGGATAGTGTCGGCGACTTTTTGACCGGTCTTAACCGGCACCGTACTCTTATCGACGATGACTCGGTAGCTCTTTAAGACGTTTGCGATCTCTCTGGCAACACGTTCGATGTAAGTGAGATCCACGCTCCCATCGCTATGGGGCGGAGTAGGGACTGCGATAAAAATGACTTGAGAATTGCTGACCCCGTCTTCAATGCTGTTGGTGAATCGCAGCCGTCGAGCAGCGACATTGCGATGGACCAGCTCCTCGAGCCCGGGCTCATAGATGGGGATGATCCCGCTTTGTAATGTCTTGACCTTCCTGTCATCGTTATCGACGCAGATGACGTCGTGTCCAACTTCGGCGAAGCAGGCGCCCGTCACTAACCCAACATAGCCTGAACCGACAATAGAGATTTCCATACAATCCGTCGTGTAAAAGAGCCTTGATACGGCAGTTCCGGGCAAAGTCCAGCGAAAGCTAAGGTCTGGAATGCCAGTATTCTCATAACCCAGGACTTAAGTTCACCGGGAAACCGTATTTCGGTATCGCTTTCAGAGTCAGAATCAACTGCAACCCGTATGTGGTTTTACCGCCGCCATTATTGTTTTCGTAAAAGCCAAGCGTCCCAACCCAACTGCTAAGATCCCGGTGAATTTGATATTGTTGCACGCCCAGGCGCCCGGTCGTCTGGTCGTACGACTCCAGGATGCTAAAGCCCCAGTTTGAGTTGATCCGGAAGAAGGTCTGTAGAAACAGACTGTTTGTTCTCGGTTCAAGCGGGTTGTGATTCAGGTATGAATGCAACAGCGTCAGATTGATGCTCGGAGTAACCGTCCAAACCATCGCCGTGTTGAATTCCCAGAAATTTTGTTTCTCGAAAGTGGGTATCTGCGCGTATTCAGTAAAGTAGAGCCAGGGCACCGGGTTAAACCGAATCTGAGCTTGGAGATTGGAATAGTAAGTCAGTTCGTACGGGTTCTTAAAGTTTACGTCCAGGAAAGTGTCGATGGTTAACCAGCTCCACGTGGCATTGTCGCGGCGGGTCAGAAATTTGTTTTGTACGCCGAGACGCAGAACGGACAGATGCGCGATGGAATCGATCGCTGTGAATTCAGGAAACTCGATCGGTGATAAATAGGTACTCGGCAGAAAACGGTCGAATTGGAGAATATTACCGGGTGAGATGTTCGGAGTCGATACCCAGGCGTAATCGGCGTAAGGTTGGATCACGTGCAGCAAACCGTCTAAGCCAAGCCAATGTGCCTGCACGCCTTCGTAAATATGGGACAGCTTGAATGAGGCCTCGATACCGGCGTTAAATACGTATCTCGTGCCTGCGGGTTCATAGATAACAGAGCCAAAGGGAATACCCAACGCCGGATCCGCTTCGGTAACTATCCCAGTCCTACTGTAATATGTCGTGCGAAATCCCACGCGTGGAACGATGGAGAGAAAACCGAAGTAGGTGTTCGGGTAACTAAGCTGATGGAAAGTATCGAACCGGAAGGCAGAATAATCCGGGTTCATGCCGGGGTTGAAAAACGTACCGAATGGTTGAGCTAACCGATACCAGCCTGCGCTAGTGGTGGCCTCATAAAAAATCGGCCAATTGAAAAGCGGCGTTCGCACGACGTTCCACGAAACCTCGGGCAATCTTTCCGTAGTCTGGAAAAAATTGTTAACCTGGTATCGCACAAAGCCGCTTAAGGCAAAGGCATCGCCGGTCTTGATCAGCTCTACGTAACTGTCCGGCTGGGGGTTAACCTGGAATTCATAAGGGTAGAAATCCTCCAGGATGTATGGATCGCTCAATTTTGTGACATCGACGACCAGCGACGTGTCGTCGGTTAGAAAGGTACGAGACTGGAAAGTGATCCGGTAGCGGCCGGCGGAAATCTGCTCTCGATCCAAGTTCGTCTGGTTAAGATTCGCGTCGCTATCCTCCAGGAAAAAACTCACAAGCCTCATCGAATCTGGCTGACCAGTGGAGGTTTCCTCCTGACCGAGATCGTAGTTAACATCGATTCCTAACGCCGGGCCGCGCATGCTATAGACGTTTAAGTGCAGGATCGCATTTACCTTATCGTAAATCGGAAAGCCGATATCGCTGACCTCGTAAAACCCGTAGTTGCTATTGTAGCCCGGGCTGACCAATAACAGGAACTGGTTATCCAGGGATTGATAGAGGTAGGGAAACCAGAATACTGGGATTTCTTTGACGTAAACGGTCGCGTTCGTGAAAATAATACGGTCGCCCGGATAGATCCGGATGCCCTTGGCGCGAACGTAGTAATCCGGCTGGGACGAATCGCTGGTGGTAAATGTGCCGTCGTATATCTGGTACTCGTTCGATTGATAAGACGTCAGGCTGTCGCCGGTAATCTGAAACGGCAATCGGTTTCCGGCGAAATCAGCGGCGTGAAGCTCTTTTGTCTCCAAATTATATACTGCCCGATCGGCGACGAAGGCGTAATCCCCGCGATAGATGCGGACACGACCCGTGACCAGAACCTCGTGTGTTTCCGGATTGTACTGGGCGTAATCGCTATAGATCGCGACGTCGCCGTAGTGGATCACTACGTGGTTCCGAGCAATGGCTAGCCCGCCTTCGTAACGAGTTTCTCCTTGCGCTGTGATCTCGACTGGGAATTGGCCGAACCGCCCCCCAGGAGTGGGTATTTCGCCCAACGGTTCCTCGGGAGTCGCACCGGGCCTCGGGTTCTGAGCTTGGATGAGCGCAGTGGAAGATAGCAACAAAAGGAGGGTGATCAGCCAGCGCATCATCTTCCAATTTGGCAGCCCAGGACAGTCGTACAGACAATGGCTTCTGCAAAACAAAAAGAGGCGTATAGGTACGCCGTGAAGCCGCGGGAACTAATTGCCGGAAACAGGAACCGTTCAATTAAGTGCACACCTTTTTGACCTTGAGACGTTCTGGAGGTTCAACTGGTTAGAAAAGAATCAGGCACCGTAACCGTTGGGGTGACGGCAATGCCAATCCCAAGCCGTGCTCACGATGTCTTCGATTCGCTCAAACTCAGGTTTCCATCCGAGGACCTCGCGCGCTTTTTGAGCGGCAGCGACCAGATAGGGAGGATCTCCTGGACGCCGCTCTTTTTTCAACGTCGGAATATCTTTTTTGGTGACTCGTTTGCAGGCTTCAATCACCTGCAGAACCGAAACTCCATCACCGATGCCCAGGTTAAAATAGTCACTGGCTTTGATGTCCAAGGCTAAGGCGTGAGCTTGGGCAAGGTCACTGACGTGGATGTAATCGCGAACGCAACTTCCGTCAGGCGTGGGATAGTCTGTCCCGAATACGTGAACCTGTTCTCGTTTGCCAAGAGCGACCTGAAGAATAGACGGAATTAAATGCGTCTCGATCCGGTGGTCTTCTCCAAACGCGGTTGTAGCCCCAGCGGCATTGAAATAACGCAAAGCGGCAAAAACGATCCCATGAATCTGGTCGAACCAGCGGAGAATCTTCTCAAAAAGCAATTTCGATTCGCCATAGGGGTTTACCGGGTTTTGTGGCAATAGCTCATCGATAGGAACCTTTTCTGGTATACCGTAAGTGGCGCAGCTTGATGAAAAGACGAATCGTTTCACTCCGTTTTCCACCATGGCGTTGAGCAGATTCAGTCCAGCGGAAACATTGTTGGAAAAGTACTTGTACGGGTTCTGCATTGATTCTGCGACCAAGGCATTGGCGGCAAAGTGCATAACCGCGTCGGGCGCCGCCGCGGCGACCGCGCGATCGACGGCCGATTTGTCTGCCAAGTCGAGCTGCATAAAGGTCGCTCTTTGATCAACTGCGTTTCTGTGCCCTTCGCTAAGATTATCGAACACCACAACCTGGTGTCCTCGTTGTAAAAGGTCTTCAACACAGACACTGCCGATGTAGCCGGCCCCTCCAGTCACAAGAATCTTCACGGCCGTGAGAGTAGCGTGAATTTCGTATATCTGCCCAGGTAAATTGTTGTTTGGATCGAGCCTGCATTAACGGCGCTTCTGCGTT
>JAFAVN010000412.1 GCA_019242435.1 Verrucomicrobiota bacterium
AGGCGGACCAAGCGGACCAGGCAAAGAACGCGGTCGCCGGTCTGATAGCGAGTACTTTAGTATCGGGCACCAACCCGGTGAAGGGGACGCGGATGCGCTCGCCGCCCGCGGATGCCGGAGGCGTTCGTGGTGGGAAGCCTAGATTGCGCTAATGGGAATTCAGGGGTCGATGTCGGACTTGGCCCCCAGCACAATGGCAGCTTCTTGGAATGCTGGGCGCCGGCGCGCAATAGGGCGTCTTGTTACCCTTCAGCCGTAAGGACGAGCTGGAGGCTGACCGGATCGGACTTATTTACCTTGAAGGCGCAGCGCCGACGCTGCCTAACGCTCAGCGGCCGGCTTTACCGGCGTTGACTGGCGAACAGCTTCGCCGCTGCCACCGCCAGTGTGCCCGGCGTTTTGAGATCTTGTCGGCTCACGGTTCATAATGAGGATGTATTGATAGTCGCTAAAACTCACAGCGTTGACAGCTGCTTACTCGTCGACGGCGTCAACCTCCACGTAGATTTCGTTTTCCTGCACAACCACGGGAAATGTCTGGACGGGGTCAACCGCGGGAGGGGTTAGCGCTTCGCCGGTACATAAATCGAATATTGCGCCGTGCAATGGACAGTGCACAGTCTCACCTTCAACCATGCCTTCCGACAGCGACGCTTCCGCATGGGTACAGATGTCACTGATAGCAAATAACTTACCTTCCACGTTAAATACCGCGATGGGCGGTTCGCCGATCCGTTTTACTCCACCCACAGGAAGCTCCGAAAAAGCGCAGACTCGGTGTAGTGGCATAGCGGAGTAACCGATGAAAAGCGGGGGAGAGCAAGGGGGGACGGGGGTTGGAAGGATTGGTGATTCGTGATTGGTAATGCTGCGCTCATACCCCGAAGCGGGTCGAGGACTAGTCACCAATCACTAATCTTTCCGGCTTCCTATCCCCCACCCTACCACTCTTTTCTTTGATCGTGGCAGTTGGGTGCGCTTAGTTGTCCTTAGGATCACTGTTTGTTCGTCGTATTTGTAAAACAACCCCTAACCCAAAGACAAACTATGGACCCTTCCCAAACCAAACATGGCCAGTTTAGTTGGAACGAACTTTTGACCACCGATCCGGCAGCCGCGATCGATTTCTATAAGCAACTCTTCGGATGGACTACCCAAGATTTTCAGATGTCCGACTTCACCTACTCGGTGGTCAAACTCAAAGACGCCGAGCAAGGACAGGGCGGCATTATGGCGATACCGTCACATGCCGCTGGAATGCCTCCCGCCTGGTTTCCTTACGTGACGGTAGATAACGTCGATAATACGGTCAAACAGGCGACCCAACTAGGCGGAAACGTGCTAGTTGAACCGAAGGATATCCCGGAAGTAGGCCGCTTCGCGGTGATTCAGGACCCGCAGGGCGCCGCCATTTCGGTCATTACTTATCAGAAATAGAGTCGCTGAACGCCGGTAGGCGAGGCTCCGGTGGAGTCGAAAACTGCTCGCAGGGCTGAGTCAGGTTTTGAATCGGTGGTTTGCTGGACCGAACAGCCGCCGAGCCGCGCCTAAGGCGGTGACACATCCAGAGGGTGGCTCTGATCCTTCGATGTTGTTATTCGGAAGGTCCCGCTTCAGGAATCGTGCGTCCGGAATAACGGCTCGGCAGCTCATTGGCGTAACGGATCAAGAAATAGAGTAACCACGAACCCTCCGCTAAGCGTTTCAAGACTTTTTGGAAGCCTCGCCCAACGATTCTTGAGCATCGCCGAATTCTGGTCACCTTTGCCCGGATGGGACAGCGCTGAGCATGACTTTTTCGCCGCTGGTAGATTCGTTTTCTGCGTTCATCCCAAAATACTAGCGTCCACGAATCCCAGGGCGTTTGATTTGCCCGAATGAGAACCCAGAACGGTTCCGCGGCCGCGAACAGAGGCAAGCCGGGTAATCAGGAAAATTTTGTCAGGAAGCGTCGAAATTGGCTCAACTCGGTATTAGCGGCGGCCGCATTGATCACGGTTAGTTCCTTGGGAGGCCTGCTTGTTTACGACTGGTATTTCTCTTTCGTACTGGACGGCCTTTCCCAATCTTTCCGGCCAATTGCCGACGCGTTATCTCAAGAAAGCGGCAATCATTCCCAGGAGAGACCAACCGCACGCCGGTAGGGAGGGCGAGGCTCCGGAGCAACTGAGACAGATTTCGCGAAGGAATTGCCCTTCCTCCAAATAGACGGCGCCCTACCCTTGCGGTGCTGCGACTACTCCTGAGTAGAACAGGAAAGGCTCGACAGACAGCTCACTGGCCAGCTTCGCTTGTGCACAGGCTAGCAGTTCAGGATCGACGCCCACGGGAAAAAGGATTCCCAGATACGTTCCCGTGTGGGCTGCTACTAGACCCGCCCCCTGAAATTCCTTTATTAATCTGGACGCTGTACAAAAACCCGGCTTCGGTAGAAGCCGATCATTGAGCTGGGCACTGCGGGTGGAGGCATAGCCCATCGTCTCCAGATCGCCGATTTGCATGAGTGAAAGAAGCTCTTTGTATTCGTAACTGAAACGGCGACGCGCGAGATCCAGGGGCCGGACAGCCTCCGTATCAACTTTTTCCAAAGGCGCCGTATCCCACGCCAGCACGACACAGAGAGGGGCAGGCCCAACGATTGAGTAAGTCCCGGCAACCGGATTACTCGTAATGATGAGGTCCGGCCTGAATAGAAAGTCCGAGCGTTCAACTCGGCACATAATCTCGAACAGAGTAGCATCACTCACATCCAGGTTCCGGTCGTGCTTTATCGCCAAAAGAGCGGACGCGATATCGACGCTGCTGGAGCCTAATCCTTTTCCTGGAGGCGGCGAGTCTCTGATCGTGATTCGATACCTGCAGTCGGTAGCGAACCCGCAGACAGCAGCCATCTGACAAACTGCCAATTCAGTCTTGCGTTTAGAGGCAAACGATTGCGGGCTCGAGATTATTGAAAGCGAATTTGCACGCTCGATCGCCATCAGGGTCCGAAACGGTGAAGAGGTTGTGGTGAAAGGAAATACGATCGGATCTCCGTTTTCATCGATACCCTGAAGCCACTCGCCGACTTTTCCAGAGACCCATTGACGGTTCACGGTTCAAGGTTCCGAGTTTCGGGTTCCGAGTTCAAGGTTCAAAGTTCAAGGTCGCGCCGAGACCGGAGGGTTGCTGATGATGTGCTAGCTCGCGGTGCTCGAAAAATCTCGGAACGTGGTCTGGATGGCGTTTTAAATCGGTGCGGCGCCCCAACCCAAGACGCCGAGCCTTCTTGAACCTGAAACCTTGAACATTGAATCTTGAACCCTCTATTGACAGTCCTGCCGATTCGTGTTGGACTCTTCCTCGGTTTTTTTGACAGAGCACGCC
>JAFAVN010000439.1 GCA_019242435.1 Verrucomicrobiota bacterium
GAGGGGCGACCCGATCTAAAAGGATTACCAACAGCGATCGAAGAGCGACTCGCTGCGAATGCGGAGATTCTGAGAAGCGAAAGAGAAAAGGTTGTTTCGGCGGTCGCCGCAAATGGGCGGCTTCTGCAAAGACTGGCGGCTCACCGAACCCTTCTCACCGTGATCTTGAGCTATATCGGGGGGCTTCTCACCATTCCTATTCTTCAAGAACTCATTTCCTGGGTCGGGCCGATGCTTCACTAGTCCTTCGTGCCGATTGTCGCATCGACCTCTATAAGGGGCTCAATTAGTCGCTGGTGAAAGGTAGAATTGGACTGAAACGTCGGAGAGCGTGGCTTCCTATGACCTAGAATTGCTTTTCGTGGGCTAACCACCGCGGCCTTTCACCTGGTCCTCATTTCGGGTCGAATTGTCGACGTTAAAAATTAATTCTAAATAGGCTGTGAATAATTGTCCCGGGTCTAAGGGCGTCTCGGCGCCGTACAACCCGTTCCAAACGGCAGCAAGAAGGGCCGGCGTTACTAAAAGCAACGGAAAACGCGCCAAAGCTTTGGATTGAAGTTCCCCTCGAGCAATCGCGAGCTTGGCTAGCCGCCGGATCAACCTAGCCAGGGGCTCAAGCGTAATGCGGCGGTACGTTTCGGCCAATTCTGGGAACCTTGTCCCCTCTGCGATGACCAATCGCATCACATCCGCGCGCCGGCTGCTTTCAAGCCCGCTGACGAATGGTTGCAGCGTTCGCTCAATAAAAGAGCGTGCACTTTCCTGTGGTTCAGGTTGGGTAAAATTGAACGAAGCCAAAGTACGGCCCATCATCTCCTCGACGATCCCGGCAAAAAGCGAGTGTTTGGTGCGGAAGTACAGGTAGAGCGTACCTTTGCCGACACCCGCGCGCTCGGCCACATCGTCCATTCGAGTGCCGGAAAAGCCGCGATCCAAAAAAATGTCTAAAGCGGCCGTGACGATGGTAGCTCGGGTGCGAGCAGTTTTAGCCGGGCTCGGGCTGCGGGGGCGACGGGGTCGGCGTTTATCCATGGCAGTACCGATGGTCGCAAGAACAACGCATCAAGGGAAGCGAGAGACAATTCGAATAAGATCGCAAGTCCATAGCAAACCGATTCACGGAGAGGAAGACAGCAGCGATGCCAGACGTATTGCAGATTCCAGATCGTTTTATTTTACAAAACTGACCGCATGGTCATATTTATTCCTAGCCATGCCTTCAGCTGACGTTCTTATTGCGGGTGCCGGTCCTACTGGGCTGATACTTGCCTTACAACTTGCCAAACTCGGTGTCGGATTTCGGTTGATCGACGAAAAATCTGGACCGGGAGAGAATTCGCGAGCCATGGTGGTGCATGCGCGGACACTTGAGTTTTACCGGCAGTTCGGCTTTGCCGACAAAGTAATTAGGCTCGGCGTGAAATCGGGTGTCGCACATATCCGGGTGAAGGGCCGCCCAATCATGAGCGTCAATTTCAAAGATATGGGCGGACGTATCAGTCCTTTTCCCTTTGCATTGGCGTTTGCGCAGGACGATCACGAACGGTTCTTGGTGGAGCAGCTGAAAGCCGCGGGCGTCCAAATCGAATGGAACACCAAGCTGACAGGCATAAAGCAGAAAGATGGCACCGTTTTGGCCGGATTAGCTCTAAGCGATAATAGAACCCAGGAGTTTGAAGTCAGGTACGTTTGCGGCTGTGACGGCGCGCATAGCGAAGCTCGTAAAAGTTTGGAAGTTGGATTCGGCGGTGGCACCTACGAACAACTCTTCTTTGTCGCCGACGTCAAAGTGGCATCGGGGTTTCAGCCCGACATCACTGTCAATTTAGATCAGCGCGTCTTGACCTTAATATTTCCGGTCCGCTCAAGCGGCATGCAGAGGCTTATAGGCTTGGTGCCGCCGGCGTTGTCAAACCGCGAGGATCTCAGTTTCGAAGACATACGCGGCGGGATAGAATCGCAACTCGAGCTGAAGGTGACCGAGGTAAATTGGTTTTCGCGTTACCGGGTCCACCATCGTGTTGCCAGTCATTTCCGAAAAGGGAACTCATTTCTTTTGGGAGATGCCGGCCATATTCACAGTCCGGCCGGAGGTCAGGGAATGAATACTGGAATCGGTGATGCGATCAACCTGGGCTGGAAACTAGCCCACGTGTTACAGAAGCGTGCTGATCCCGCGCTACTCGATAGTTATGAGCCGGAACGGATCAGTTTTGCACGCAGTCTGGTGTCGAGCACTGATCGAGCCTTTACGGCAATGACAGCGGAAGATTTGCGCGGCCAATTTACCAGACAGGTAGTGGCGCCCCTTATTTTCTTCCTTGGAACCCGCGTCATCCCACACGTTTTATTCCGCAGGATCTCGCAAGTAGAGATTCGTTATCCAGACAGTCCGCTGAGCGAAGGGAAAGCAGGGAAAGTATGCGGCGGGGACCGCTTACCTTGGACCGGGCCGAACATGGATAACTTTGCTCCTTTGCGCTCCTTCGACTGGCAAGTTCATGTCTATGGAAAACCGGTGAATGATTTAACAAGCGCCTGCGAATCGCTCCGATTACCGATCCAGTCCTTTCCCTGGGGCTCATCAGCACACAATGCCGGATTCAAGCGTGACGCGATTTATTTGGTGCGGCCGGATGGATATGTCGCATTAGCTACGGAAGCAGAGCAGGCGTCGGAAAAAATAAATGCATTTGTTAAAAGACATGGATTGTGCAGCTCGGCTGAAGCCCGTTCGCGCATCTCTATTTAGCTAGCACAAAGGTTTTGTATTAGCGGTTGCCAGCGGTTCCCATTGCCGATTGCGTCGCTGCTCTCGCTTTTTTCGACTACCAACCGCAGACGGCAAACAATGGGCTTGTCTTCAGTCCCGTAAAAAGAGACAAAGGCAAGAGGAAATCAT
>JAFAVN010000468.1 GCA_019242435.1 Verrucomicrobiota bacterium
CGGCAGTTTATTACCGGCTGGCACCGCGTTTACTGGGGCCGACAAGCCCGGCGGGGCACCCGGATACGGCACAAGAAACGGAAACATAATCCAAAGGTTCGTTGAACATCCTCCTCTATGGCCGGACGAATAGGACTGCTTTTTTCGGGGCAAGGCGCGCAACAAGTGGGGATGGGCAAAGATCTCAGTCAGCAGTACGCAGTAGCGGCCAATTTATTTTCCGAAGCCGACAGCCAACTTCAGCGCCCGGTCAGCCAGATTGCGTTTGAAGGGCCAATCGAGCAACTAACCAAGACCTCCAATTGCCAAGTTGCATTGTACGTACACGGTCTAGCCTTGCTGGCGGTGCTGCGAGAGGAGCTTGATCGGTTTGAGTTCTGCGCGGCTGCCGGGCTATCGCTCGGAGAATTCACCGCTCATGCCGCCGGCGGGACATTCGATTTTTCAACTGGTCTACGATTGGTTGACGCTCGCAGCCGTTTCATGGAAGAAGCCTGCGCTGCGACCGAGGGCGCCATGGCCGCTTTTGTTGGTGGTGAAGAATCGCTGGTCCGAGAGATTGCCAGAGAGAGTGATGTTGACGTGGCAAATTTGAACTCCCCTGGCCAGATCGTCCTTTCCGGAGAAACCCCTAAGATCCTGGCTGCCGTCGCCAGGGCCAAAGAGCGCGGGATCCGGCGCGCCGTTCCGTTGAACGTTGCCGGTGCTTTTCATTCCAGGTTAATGGAGTCTGCTCGAACCCGGCTTCTGCCGCTCCTCCAATCCAGCGACTTGCGGTCACCAACAGTAGAAGTGATTGCTAACGTCACGGCCGCATTCGCTAAAGAGCCGGACGAGATCCGGCGAACTCTGGCGGACCAAGTGACCGGATCGGTACGCTGGGTGGAGACGATCAATTATTTACTGGATAAAGTCGGCTGCGATCTCCTGATTGAACTCGGTCCGGGACAGGTTCTGGCGGGATTGGTCGCCCGGATCCGCAAAGGAACAAAAGTGATTTCGATCGAGAACGTTGAAACTCTGCGAGAGTCGCTTGCGGCAATTCGGTAGAATTTCGTATTTCGAATTTTGTATTTCGAATGTGGATGTTCTCTGCCGCAGCGTTCAAATAACCGGCATTTTAAGTTCGAGCTTCTAAATTCTCTGCCCATTATTACAACGATAAATTATTATGATAGAACCCATTGCAACCTTCATATCGAATGTTACTAAATCTTCATGCCTGCTAAATCCTTTGAAGACCTAATAGTCTGGCAGAAAGCACATGAATTCGTGCTTTCAATTTACGGCACGACTAAATCCTTCCCTGAGAGCGAGCTCTTCGGCTTGATTTCACAAATGCGAAGAGCGGCGTATTGGTTCCGGGGAATATTGCAGAAGCATTCAAGAAGCGTAGCCGAGCCGATAAACCGCGCAACCTGAACATCTCCCAAGGTTCACTATCCGAATCTCAATATTGCCTGATCCTCTCTCGCGACCTGCAGTATGCTCGAACCGGAAGCTTACGGATCAACCTTGACGATGTCGCAAAACTCTTGGAACGCTACATGCAAGCCATGGACCGCACCCCCCAAAGCACGCATCATCAGCCCCCATTAGCTAGAGCTACCTGGGGTTATTACACGAAGCGGAGTGCTTCAACGGCACGTGCTAAATAAACCGTGTTTCATGGGACGACAGCCCAACCGGTCATTCGAAATTCTAAATTCGATATTCAAAATTCACCCCCTCACCTCAAAAGCCGCCCCGCCTCTCCTAAGCCGTCCCCCGCAACGCCTCCTCCACCGTTCGTTTCAGCTGCTGTGGCGAGAACGGCTTGGTCAGATGGGTATGAAACCCTGCGGCCCGGCTTCGGGCGACATCGGTCTCGGCGCCGAAACCACTGAGAGCAATCGCTGGGAACTCGTACCCGGCCCTGCGCAGCTTTAGCAGAAGCTCGTCACCTCGGCCGTCGGGTAGTCCAATATCGCAAAGCAGCAGGTCAAAACACTGTTGTTCGACACACTGGCAGGCAACCTCGATACTGGCAGCAACGGTGACATCGTACCCGGCGCGCCCAAGATAATTTCGTAACGCCTCGGCGGTGTCATTGTGATCATCCACCAATAGGATTTGATGCCGCTTCGGCCCATTTTGATTCCAGTCCGGCGCTGGCGCCATCTGCGCTCCAGCGTCGCTTCGCCCGGTCCCTGATTCTCCGAGAATATTTGGCAGTTCTATCACGAACCTTGAACCTCGTTGAGGGCCCTCGCTGCTGGCTGATATTTTCCCGCCATGCAATTCTACAATCGCCTTAGAGACAGCGAGTCCTAAGCCTAGCCCGCCGGACCGCCCGGATTCAACCTGCTCAAATGGATCGAAGATCCTCGGCAATGCTTCCGGAGCAATGCCGATACCGGTATCGATTACCTCAACCCGTAACCAACCTTGCTCGGGGTTTATGACTCGCACCGTCACCCTCCCGTGGGGAGGAGTGAATTTCACTGCGTTCTGAACCAAATTCCAGAAGACCTGACTGATCCGGGCGGCGTCAACGCGGACGGTAGGGTCAGCCGCTTTAAGCTCGCGATGAACAGTCAAATTTTTAGCGGAAAGGTCCTCGGCACAAATACTCAGAGCGGAATCGATGAGCGGCCGGATGTCCGCTGAATCTAAAGTTAAACTTAACTTCCCTTGGCTGATTCGGGCCACATCGAGCAAATCGTCAATCAACCTTGCTTCCACCTGGACGTTGTATGCGATGCTTTCCAAATCTTTGCGGGCGTCTGGCGGCAGTCGCTCATCCTTGCTCAACATCGAAGCCGAAAACAGGATCGGCGTCAGCGGCATGCGCAATTCATGGCTCAGCATTGCCAGGAACCGATCTTTGGAGCTATTCGCTGCTTCGGCTTCCGCGCGCGCGGCTTCCGCGCGCGCCAGTCGAGACTGGATTTCCGCCTGTTGCTTGAGTTGCTCCGTTTTCTTGTAAAGGTCGACGAAGAACGAAACTTTCGCCCGCAAAATCTCCGGTACAATCGGCGCTAAAATATAATCAATCGCACCTAACGAATACCCTCGCGCCAAATGAACCTCGGAGTAATTCACCGCGCTGATAAAGATGATCGGAGTCAGTTCGGAATTCTGTCGTTGACGGATCAGCACCGCGGTTTCGAACCCGTCCATTCCCGGCATATTGACGTCGAGCACAATCACCGCGAAGTCGCGTTGTAAAAGCAGGCGCAACGCTTCTGACCCCGATCGTGCCAACACCAGGTTTTGCCCGAGTTCGGCCAGGATTGTTTCTAAGGCCAACAGCTTGTCCTCCCGATCGTCGACCAGAAGAATGTCAGCGCGATCGTCAGGGCTCGTTGAGTCGCTGCGCACCTGGTTTCCCGGTTGCGGATTTTCGGCGGCACACGTAAGAGCACCCAAGTTCACTAAATTTTTTGAACGCTCGTGGTTTTGAGAGCCCATCTTTGTTCTCAGCGATGTAGCCAAAGACGTAAAACCGATAGCAATTGTTCTACGTCAACCGGTTTCGACAGATAATCCGAACAGCCTGCTTCCAAGCACTTTTCGCGATCACCTTTCATGGCCTTGGCTGTCAAGGCAACGATAGGCAGCGATTTATAGCGTTCCTGGGAGCGAATGGCTTGCGTCACCTTGTAACCATCCATTTCCGGCAGCATGATATCCATTAACGCGATATCAACGTCGGGTTCTGCTTGCAGCTTTGACAATGCTTCCGGCCCGCTCTCGCCGGGAATCACATGCATCCCGTAGCGCTCGAGCACGCTGGTCATGGCAAACAGGTTTCGGATATCGTCGTCCACCAACAAGGCTTTGCGCCCGCTCAATAACGCTTGATCGCTATGCAGACTCCTCAACAACTCCAATTGGTGGTCCGATAGATCCGCAACATGCGTATGCAACCTGAGTGTGACCTGATCCAGCAAGCGTTCAGGTGATCTGACATCTTTCAGTATAATCGACCGGGCCACTTGGTGCAGATGCGCCTCTTCTTCGTCCGATAATTCTTTACTAGTGAAGACAACGGTCGATAAATCGCGATATCTCGGTTCGCGACAGATCTCTTCCAGAAGTTGATACCCGGAGATCCGCCCGGGTAACCGCAAGTCAAGGAGTAGGCAATCGAATTCTTGGACTCCCAGCAGTTCCCGCGCTCGTTCGGCATCGCCCACCGTGGTAATCTGTACTTTCGGGCTTCCAACCAACTCTGCAATGCTCAGCTGTTGCGCCGGTTCGTCTTCGAGGATCAAGAGCTTTTTCATCGGCCGTTCGATGAACCGCTTCAAATCATTCAGAATTCCCTCAATCTCATCACGCGAGACCGGTTTAATGCAGTACCGGAGGCAACCCAACCTCAAGCCGCGCTGTGCTTCATCGCTGGCTGAGATTGCCGCTACCGGAATATGGCGGCTTCCAAGGTCGGATTTGAGCCGATCCAGCAAGCGCCATCCGTCAAGATGCGGCAACCCGATATCAAGCAGGACCATGTCTGGCTGAAACTCCCGAATCAGACTGAGGGCGCTGTATCCATCTGGCGCCAACACGCATTTCATGCCGAGGCCGCGGATGACCTCACAGGCGAATGAGCCGAACTCCCGGTCGTCCTCCGCCATCAAACAGATGTGATCCCCGGGGTGAATATTGTAACGGTCATCCGTAGCAGCAGCCGTCATTTCACCGATTGAAACCGATTCCTTCGTCAACTCGGCCGATTCATATTCGGCGAGAATTGTTAGCGCGACGTCCGCCGGTTGGATTTGGTAGTTGCTCTCGACCTGGTGTACCGGCTGGCGAACCGGTAGATAAATCGTAAAAGTACTGCCCTCTCCCGCGGCGCTGTTAAGAGTAATCTCGCCTCCAAGCAGCCGGGCAATCTCGCGGCTGATAGCCAATCCTAATCCAGTACCTCCGTATCGGCGGCTGGTTGAGCCATCAGCTTGCTGAAACGCTTCGAACACAATCCCATGTTTTTCTGCGGGAATCCCAATCCCCGTATCAATCACGTGGAAAGCGATAACGTCCGAATCTATGCCCAAAGTCGAATGATTCGAACTCCAGCCGGACACAGCCGGCATAATCTTCAGCACGACACCGCCGCGCTCAGTGAATTTGAAGGCATTGGATAACAGGTTCTTCAACACCTGTTGAAGCCGCTGGCTGTCGGTGTGCATAGCTCCCGGCAAGCCTGGCTGCATATCGATCGTGAACGAGAGATTCTTGCTTTGGGCTACCGGCCGGAAGGTGCGTTCAACCGAGCGACAGACTTCAGTCAAGATGATCGGGCGGACATCCAAGGTAACGGTACCCGATTCGATCTTAGACAAGTCGAGAATGTCGTTGATCAGCCGAAGCAAGTCTTTGCCCGACCCTTGAATGGTTTTCGCAAATTCCACCTGGCGCGCAGTCAGATTACCGTCATGGTTCAACGCCAGTTGGTCCGCCAGAATCAACAAGCTATTCAGCGGAGTTCGCAGTTCATGGCTCATGTTTGCCAGGAACTCACTCTTGAACCGGCTAGTAGTTGCGAGCTGTTCCGCTTTTTCCTCCAACGCTTGCCGGGCCTGTTCGACTTCGCGATTCTTGCGTTCGACCTCAGCGTTTTGTTCAAACAATTGCCGTGCTTTTTCTTCCAGCTCCAGATTCGTCTTCTGCAGCTCGAGTTGCCGGCTCTGCAGTTCGTTGGTTAAGGATTGCGATTGCTTCAACAAGTCTTCTGTCAACGAGTTCGCTTCAATCGTGTTCAGCACGATTCCAATACTTTCCGTTAGCTGGCTGAGAAAGGTCTGGTGGGTTGAGTCGAATCTCTGGAAACTGGCCAGCTCGATCACCGCCTTCACCTGGTCTTCAAATACGACCGGCAAAATGATGATGTTATTGGGCGCCGCCTCGATAAGCCCGGAGGAGATGGTCGCGCAACGCCCGGGAATATCGGTAAGCAGAATCCGCTGCTTTTCCCGGACTGCTTGCCCGACCAGGGTTTCTCCTGGTAAAAGCTCTGTCTTATCGCCCGCCTTCTCCCGAACGGCATACCCGGCCAGCAGTTTGATTCTTACGCTGTCTTCGCCGCTGGCGGCTCCTGAGCCATGCTGCACCAGATAAAATACTCCTTGCTGCGCGCCCACCACCGACGCGAGCTCGGAAAGAATCATCCGCCCGACAGCCATTAAGTCGCGTTGCCCCTGCAACATCCGGGTGAAATTCGCTAAATTGGTTTTCAACCAATCTTGTTCGCTATTTTTCAACGTCGTGTCTCGCAGGTTGCGGATCATTTCATTGATGGTGTCCTTCAACTGAGCCACTTCACCTTGCGCCTCGACTGTGATGGAGCGGGTCAAGTCACCCTCGGTCACCGCCGTAGCCACATCCGAGATCGCCCGCAATTGAGTGGTCAGAGTTGCCGCTAACTGGTTCACGTTACTGTTCAGGTCACGCCAGGTGCCGGCTGCGCCCGGTACGTGCGATTGTCCGCCCAACTTGCCTTCGGTACCCACCTCACGCGCCACCGTGGTGACCTGCTCGGCAAATGTAGCCAGCGTATCGATCATGCTGTTGATCGTGTCGGCTAGCTCGGCAATCTCACCTTTTGCTTCCACCAGCAGCTTTCGCTTCAGGTCTCCTTGCGCCACCGCCGTGACCACCTTTGCAATACCGCGCACCTGGTTGGTCAGGTTGCTACCCATGAAATTCACGCTGTCGGTTAAATCCCGCCAGGTGCCCGATACACCTTCCACTTTTGCCTGGCCGCCCAGTTTGCCTTCGGTACCAACTTCGCGCGCTACCCGGGTCACTTCCGAGGCAAACGAATTCAGTTGATCCACCATCGTGTTGACAGTGTTTTTCAACTCTAGAATCTCGCCCTTAACATCCACTGTGATTTTCTTGGAAAGATCACCAGTCGCCACGGCAGTGGTGACCGCCGCGATGTTGCGCACCTGATTGGTCAGGTTGCCCGCCATGAAATTGACGCTATCGGTCAAGTCCTTCCAGGTACCCGATACCCCGCGGACATTGGCTTGACCGCCTAACCGGCCTTCGCTACCCACCTCGCGCGCCACCCGGGTTACCTCGGAGGCAAACGATCCGAGCTGATCCACCATCGTGTTAATGGTGTTCTTCAACTCCAGGATCTCACCGCGTACATCGACAGTAATCTTTCGGGACAGATCACCTCTTGCCACTGCGGTCGTCACGCCGGCGATATTACGCACCTGGTCGGTCAGGTTGCTCGCCATGAAGTTGACGTTGTCGGTCAGGTCCTTCCAAGTACCAGCCACGCCCCGCACCTGTGCCTGGCCGCCCAGTTTACCCTCGGTACCCACCTCGCGCGCCACCCGGGTCACTTCGGATGCGAACGAACTCAGCTGATCCACCATCGTGTTGATGGTGTTCTTCAACTCCAGGATTTCACCTTTAACATCCACCGCAATCTTCTTGGAAAGATCACCTTTAGCGACTGCGGTGGTTACCTCCGCAATGTTACGCACCTGGGCCGTAAGGTTACCCGCCATCGAGTTAACGCTGTCCGTCAGATCTTTCCAGGTACCCGCCACGCCCCGCACATCCGCTTGCCCACCCAGTTTCCCTTCCGTACCAACTTCCCGAGCAACCCGGGTCACTTCCGAAGCGAAAGAGCTGAGCTGGTCGACCATGGTGTTAATGGTATCTTTCAGCTCGAGTATCTCCCCCCGGACCTGGACCGTGATTTTCTTCGACAGATCACCTTTAGCGACTGCCGTGGTGACGTCGGCAATGTTACGCACCTGAGCGGTAAGGTTGCCAGCCATCAAGTTGACGTTATCCGTCAGATCTTTCCAGGTACCGGACACTCCTTCCACTTTGGCCTGGCCGCCCAATTTTCCTTCCGTACCCACCTCGCGCGCCACCCGAGTCACTTCCGACGCAAACGACCCCAGTTGGTCCACCATGGTGTTAATCGTGTTCTTTAATTCAAGAATCTCCCCTTTAACGTCGACCGTGATCTTCTTCGCGAGATCGCCGTTCGCCACCGCGGTAGTAACCTCGGCAATATTCCGGACCTGGGCCGTCAGGTTACCCGCCATGAAGTTCACGCTGTCGGTCAGGTCTTTCCAGGTACCGGCTACCCCGTGCACATAGGCTTGGCCCCCCAGCTTCCCCTCCGTACCCACCTCGCGCGCCACCCGCGTCACTTCCGAAGCAAACGAGTTCAACTGGTCCACCATGGTGTTGATGGTGTCCTTTAGCTCCAGAATCTCGCCGCGTACGTCGACCGTGATTTTCTTTGACAAATCCCCGTTCGCGACCGCAGTTGTCACTCCCGCGATGTTCCGCATCTGGCTGGTCAAATTGCTGGCCATCAGGTTCACACCATCAGTCAGATCCTTCCAGGTGCCTGACACACCCTCGACTTTCGCCTGACCGCCGAGCCGTCCCTCGGTTCCCACCTCGCGCGCTACCCGGGTCACTTCCGAGGCAAACGATCTTAATTGGTCCACCATCGTGTTGATGGTGTCTTTCAGTTCAAGAAACTCCCCTTTAACATCCACCGTGATCTTCTTCGCCAGATCACCGTTCGCCACGGCGGTGGTTACCGCGGCAATATTGCGCACCTGGCTGGTCAGATTGCTAGCCATCAGGTTGACGTTATCCGTCAGATCTTTCCAGGTACCGGCAACGGCACGCACATTCGCTTGACCGCCCAGCTTGCCGTCTGTACCTACCTCGCGCGCTACCCGGGTCACTTCCGAAGCGAACGAACTTAGCTGGTTGACCATCGTGTTCACTGTCCGGGCAGTCCGTAGGAACTCGCCCTGGAGCGGCCGCCCATCAATTTCCAACGCCATGGTTTGTGACAAATCCCCCGTCGCCACACTACCTATCACCCGCGCCATCTCACTCGTCGGCTGGACCAGATCCGCGATCAGATCATTGATCAAGTCCACCGAGTCCGCCCACTTCCCGCCAACCTCACCCAGAGATGCATGCTGATGGATGCGGCCTTCGCGTCCCACCAGATGCCGGAGCCGGGAAAGTTCCGTCGCCATCCGCTTATTCAACGCCACCACCCGATTAAACCGGTCCGCTACCTTCCCTGCTGTCCCTCCCCAGTCTAATGGGAGCCGGACAGAAAAATCTCCGCGCTCAAATGCGTCCAAGGCGATCAACAACGCTTTCGTATCCACCGCCGCTTGCCGGAGCTGCGCCACCTCGCGCACTGACGATTCGTTGCCGACCACAATATCATTGAAAGTGTCCGCCACTTTCCTGGCTGTACCGTTCCAATGGAGCGGCAACCGTACCGTGTAATCTCCCGCCTTTAATTTCGTCAGCGCATTCAGCAATGCGCGTGAATCCGGATTACGACTGGAAAAGAGAGGTTTTGCGGAATCGGCGGCCGATCGCACTCGACGCCGAGTCCCCGCTTCTTGGGCCGCTGTGCTATCTGAAGCGGACCCGCTGGTTGTCTTCATGAGGTCAAAAAAACGTTAGCCGATACGCTTACGTAGAACCCGCGGATTCTAATCTCTGGCTTCGGAAAAAGCGACCATCAGGAAGACACCTGATACTCCGATCAGAGAAAACCCTGATAGGCAGGAAACGAGCGAACGAATGCCCAAAGCCGGTAGATGCCTATCCGCTAGTGCAGAAGCGCTTTTGCTGGCACAAGGAGTGAATTTCCTTTTTCTGGCCGTCTGGTGCTTCTGGCTAATAGAGGACCTTTTCTGTTTGTTCTCCTCTGCGGCCTTTTCTTTTCCTTTGCCGCTTCTTTCAACCGCTTCAAGTAGCCGGCGGTCGTGATTACAAGGTGGTTTACTTGGGATCCAGCAACTTCGCGGGAGGAACATCGTCACCGCTTGCCAGGAGGCTTCCAAACACGGCTTGACGGGTCTGACCAGCGAACAGAAGAAGGCCTGGACAAGCGGCCGTCAAGGGTGCACTCAAGT
>JAFAVN010000531.1 GCA_019242435.1 Verrucomicrobiota bacterium
ACCACCGGCGGCGGCGGCTCAAAGTCTCCCGATTTTTCCTCCTTGGGCGACGGGCTGGGTTTCGGCGAAGGTTGCGAAGTTGGTTGCGGGTTTTGAGCGCACACCATGAAAACCGTACTCATCAGGACAGCCAGTGAGCTCGCAAAACCACGAAAGAAGCTTTGACACATAACGATCCCTTTGCATTTAGCCGAAACTTTCCGATAGGCAATAACGGGAACGGGCGAGAATGCCGTGAACCGGCAAACGCCGTCAACACATCCGGCTGCTGCCGGACCGCGAACGACACCAGGGTCCCGCGCGATGGAGCGGAGCCGCTTTATCGGCATCCAGCTCGATGAGTCCGGCAACAGGCGCTCCCGGAAAACGCCCAATGGCCGCAAACATCGCTGGGCGGCCGCATATTTGGTAAAGGATCATTGCGTCGGAACCGAACGGAACGACTTTGGACACCTGGTTGAGCGTGTGAACCGGTGGATTGTCTCCGGGAGCCGCCTGCTAAAGACACATCTGCCACCCTACCAAGCGGCTCCCCTCCATCGCGCCGGGGCCCGGTACCGTTCGCGGCGTCCCTCCGTTCCCGCCATTGACGGCCCAGCCGGACGCGATAGACTACTCGCACAGTAGGGTTTTTCTTACCGCACTCCATTCAAATCAATGCATTCTTCTACCGAGCCTCCCTGTATCGATGTGGCCATTATCGGAGCTGGATTTTGCGGCGCCATGGTCGCAGTAAATCTGTTGCGAAACGCGAAAGGACCGATCGATATCGCTTTGATCGAACGCTGCGGCACATTTGGCAAAGGCCTCGCCTACGGAACCAGTGACCACGCCCATCTATTGAATGTTCCAGCAGCAAAAATGGGGGCGTTTCCTGATGATCACGAACATTTCTTCCGCTGGGCAGGCAGTCATCCGGATGAATTGCAGCATTACGGTCTAAATCACGTCACCCCCGGATCCTTCCTTCCAAGAGAGTTGTACGGCCGGTATGTCTCATCATTATTGGACGAAGCCGAAAATACGGCGCCGAACGGAACGGGCCCCTATCCTGCCCAGCGGGGCTCACTTCAAAGGATTACGGCGGAAGCCATTGATGTTGCTCCTCAGTCGAATGGACGATTGAAGGTTAGAATTCGCAATGCTCCAGATATTGTTGCCCAGCATGTCGTTCTCGCTCTCGGCAATTTTCCACCAGGCGACCCGAAGTTGCGAGACCAGCGGTTTCATAGGAATGACCGCTACCTGGAAAATCCGTGGTCGACTCAGACCAAAATGAAATTGGCTGAACCAGCCGATGTCTTGATCCTTGGTTCCGGACTAACCGCGCTCGATTTGATTTTGAGTCTGGCGGCTGAAAAGAAATCGGGTGCGATACATCTCCTTTCCCGGCGCGGCCTCTTCCCAATGCCGCATCGCTCGGTAGAGAGTTACCCGGCGTTTTTCGATAAACATCATTTGCCAAAAACCGCTTTGCAGGCCTGCCGGGTGGTCCGGTCTCAAGTTAAGGCGGCTCAGGCAGAAGGCTATGACTGGCGCGCTGTCATAGACGCAATTCGCCCTTTCTCCCAACAGATTTGGCAGCACTGGTCCAAAGAAGAGCGCCGACGCTTTCTAACGCACCTGAAGCCTTTTTGGGAACCGCACCGGCACCGCGCCGCACCTGAGGCTTTAAATCTGAAATCACAGCTGGAACGGAGCGGCCGCCTTCGATGTTATCGTGGTCGCGTTCTCGGGATTGCCCCGGGCGATAAACACCTTATCGTGAATTTTCGCGAGTCGGTTGCTCGCCAGGAAAAACAGCTGCACGTCGCGTACGTCGTAAACTGTACCGGGCCGGAGTGTAACTACCACAAACTGAAAGACCCGCTGGTAATTCAGCTTTTCAGCCGGGGAATCATTATTCCGGACCCGTTGTTCCTAGGCCTGGATGTCGGAGTAGGCGGCACTATCCTGAACCTGCAGGGCGAACGCGTGGATCACCTCTATACCCTGGGGAGCCCGCAAAAAGGGATGCTCTTCGAGACCACCGCCGTTCCCGAGTTACGCCTACAAGCAGCAGAACTGGCGCGGCGGATCTTGAACCAGCTTGAGCATCGTCGGAAGAATCGCGCCGCTGATCAAGCCAAAGAAGCACTCGGCGCATTCCACATTTAGCGAGCGGGCCATTCGAGGAAAATACTTGCGCCTTTCCCCGAGTTGCGGGCTAAGCTTGGTGGACCTTCCAATGAAGACCCGAAGACAGATTCTAAAGGCTATCTTTGTCCTTCTTCCGCTAGCAGGATTGTCAGGACTTAATGGCTGCGCCAGTTGGGATGCTTCCAACACGGAGTCATTGCTTTCAGCTGCCGGTTTTCGTACCCGAACTCCTTCGACCCCGGAGCAAGAAAAAATGTTCGCCAGGCTGACCCCATACCAGGTTGAGCGCCGCGAAAGGAACGGGAAAGTATTGTACACCTATGCCGATACCCAGAGGCGCTTGGTGTACGTCGGCGGAGAAGCCGAATTCCAGAGATTCAAACAGCTCGGACTCCAACAGGCGATCGCCGAGGAAAGATTGCAAGCCGCCCAGATCAACGAGGACGCAGCCCTGTATAGCTGGGGCCCTTACTGGGGTCCGTGGAATATCTGGTGGTAGCGCCGTGTTCGCCTGAAATAGCAGAAAGCGCGTGAGTTGCCCAAGGTATTGAGGGGAGCCGCTTTGGCGTATGAAGACGTACTATGGCGAACTAAGCGACTGCGGAGTATGAAAGAGAAAGCATAATACCAGGCGGTTCCCAGCAATTACTCACCGGTTTTGACCAACCCAAGGGCAGTTCCCGGGAGCCGCCTGTTAAGTCGCCTTCAATTATTGATAACCCTATTCAAAACACGCGAGGTCACCTTTCTCTGCTCCAAAGCGGCTCCCCTCCGTGCGCCGGGCGAGCACGGCCGCTAGCCCGGTTGGACTACCACGAAAGACTGCTGACCGTCCCGGCTTAGAACCACTATCACTGGCCGGTCTGGGTCGAGATCTTCCGTGGCTTTTTGAAAGTCATCGGCAGAGGTTATTGGCCGGTTGTTGATCGCCTGGATGATATCGCCGGCCTGCAACGTCTGAGATACTTTGGAGGTTGGGTCGACACTCATCACGAACACGCCCTGAGTTTCGTCCGGAACGTTGGCTTCTGATCGCAGCTGCGAATCCAGACTGCGTACTTCGACTCCGGCAAACGCCTTCGTCCCACGATTAAATCGCTTGGGAGTATTATTCCGGCTGAGCCGGCCTCCGATTTCCGCTGGTTGTTCAACAATCTGCGCAGAGACCGTTTTGGGCTGGCCGTCTCGCACTAAGTTGATGCTAACCGTCGAACCTATGTCCAGCTCCGCGATCCGGTTCCCCACCGAGGCGCCATCCCTTATTTCGTGGCCATTAATTTTTTGAATAACATCTCCCCTGACGATTCCAGCCTTCTCGGCCGGGGATCCGGGGTCAACTTCGGTCACGATTACGCCAATCGGTGGGTCGATTCTGAACTGCTCAGCCAAAGCCTTTGTTACCTGCTGGACCGATACACCGAGATAGCTTTTTACCACTCGCCCCTTCTCAATTATGCTCTTCAAAGTCCTGCGCACCAGGTTCGACGGAATGGCAAACCCGATTCCCTGGTTACCTCCGGATTCGGAATAAATCACAGAATTTATCCCTACCACTTCACCCTTTATATCGACCAAGGGGCCACCGGAATTCCCAGGGTTTATCGCAGTATCGGTCTGGAAAAATTCAACCGAACTGTCGCTGATCCCCCGGCGATCCCGGGCACTGATAATCCCCTGGCTAACGCTCTCTCGCAACCCAAAGGGATTACCGATCGCAAAAACTATTTGTCCCACTTTTACCTGGTCGGAGTCCGCCAGCGCCAGTGGCATCAGGTTTGGAAGTCCAATCTTCAACACGGCCACATCGGTCTGTGGATCCGTGCCGACCACTCTCGCTTTTGCCTGGCGTCCATCGTTCAGCTCAACCACAATGTCCTCCGTGCCTTGGACAACGTGATTGTTCGTCAAGATATGACCTTCTTTGGAAACGATGAAGCCCGATCCAAGTGAAGTTACTTTCTCCCGGCGATTATTCGGGCCAAACCCGAAAAAGAATTCGAACGGATCGGGAACCCTCTGAACGGTCTTAGTGGTTGTGATACTGACAACGCTCGGGACGACTGCATCAAACAGCCTGGTATATTCATCATTCA
>JAFAVN010000001.1 GCA_019242435.1 Verrucomicrobiota bacterium
ACTATAAAGATTTAGCTACTACGGAGCCGATCTTTGCCTCGGTGGCCGAGGAATCAGCGACTTTGGCGGCACGGCCCTGCCAGACCTGCTTTTTGCCCATTTCTTGGCCGCCCGGGCTTTTGGGTTGAAACCTCACCGAAAAGTCCGCAACTTAGTTAGCTTGTATCCGACGCCTTGGCAAAGGAAGACGCTTTGGAATGCGATCACTTGCGTCGCCCTACTGGTGATAGCTAGCGCCGTGATTTTCACGGTCTACGTCGCATCCCGGGTCATTCTCTTTCTTCAACCACTGTTGCTGCCCGTCGCAACGGCAGGAGTCTTGGCGTATTTGCTCGAGCCGTTCGTTACCTGGCTGGCCCGACGAGGATTACCGCGATTGGCAGCGGTGATAATTGTTTTCGCCCTTTTCATTACCGGCGGGAGCCTGCTCTTGCTCGTGATCGGGCCCAATATTTATAGCGAAACAGTTAAATTTTCGGCGGCATTGCCAGGCTATTTCGAGCGAAGCTGGTCATCCCTCGACTGGCTCTTGCGGCAAAACCTGGAAAGACTGCCCCAGATCGGCCCGCGCAACGTCACTCCAACCGCAACCCCGAGTCTACAGGATAGCCCCTGGGTCCAACAGATCTTGCAGTATTTCCAGGAACAACTTCCCACCGTCGCACAGAGAACTTGGGCTTTTGTGCAATCCAGCCTCACAGGTGTCTTCGGGGTTTTTGGCTTCGTGTTTGGGCTTTTTATGGTGCCCGTATACCTTTTCTTTTTCCTGAAGGAAAGCCCGACCATTGCTCACAATTGGAGTCGATATTTGCCGTTGCGAAAATCCGAGTTCAAAGATGAGCTGGTGATTGTCCTTACGGAGATCAATGCCTATCTGATCAACTTTTTCCGCGGCCAACTAGTCGTCAGCATGATCGATGGCGTTTTGACTGCGATTTGCCTGTCGATTTTGGGCCTGCAATTCGGCTTCATAATTGGTCTGTTTCTGGCCATCATCGGGATTATTCCTTGGGTCGGTTTGACGATCTGTTATATTTCCGCCCTGGTCATTTCCTTTGTTCAATTTAACGATCTCGCCCACCCAATCTGGGTGAGCGTCATCTTTTTTATCGTCCAGCAGATCGACGGAATGGTAGTGGCTCCGCGAATCGTCGGGAATTCGGTTGGTCTCCATCCGATGACCGTAATTGTTTCGGTCTTTTTCTGGACATTAGTCTTGGGAGGCCTTCTGGGAGCGCTGTTAGCGATCCCTCTCACCGCCACCGTAAAGGTACTGATGAAGCGCTACGTTTGGGAACGGCAGCGAAGCATCTTCTTCGACAGCGGCCCGACCAAAGGGGAAGATTCAGAGATCGAAATCGCGACCTAGTCCTCGCTTAAAGCTGGGGATGAGGGGCCGCTCCCCAGAGCTCGAGCAGGACAAATAACAAAATGACAAACTGAGATGCGCTTTTGCCCTTCGGCTCTTGGTCGCGTGCCGATTTCTCATCTGTCATTTGTCATGACTCCAGGCGGGCGCTACATATTCGCAATGATGTTATCGCCGAATTCCGAGCACTTGATCTCGGTTGCGCCTTCCATCAGGCGGGCGAAATCGTAAGTTACGCGTTTGCTGGCGATGGCGCCGTTTAGCCCGTTGAGAATCAGATCCGCCGCTTCCGCCCAGCCCAAATGGCGGAGCATCATTTCTCCCGACAGTACAACCGAGCCCGGGTTTACTCGATCCAGGTTGGCGTACTTCGGAGCCGTACCATGAGTAGCCTCGAAGATAGCGTGACCGGTATGGTAGTTAATGTTGCCCCCTGGGGCTATACCAATTCCGCCCACTTGAGCTGCCAAGGCGTCGGAAAGGTAATCACCATTCAGATTCAAGGTGGCGATCACGTCGAAATCGTCTGGCCGAGTGAGGACCTGTTGCAGAGTAATGTCTGCGATGGCGTCCTTGACAATGACCTTTCCAGCTTTCTGAGCGGTTTGTAACTCACTGTTCGCTGCCGCTTCGCCCTTCTCGGCTTTGGTGCGCTCCCAGCGAGCCCAGGAATAGGTCTCCTCCCCAAATAAGCTGTCAGCCAGCTCATATCCCCAATCGCGGAAGCTGCCCTCAGTGAACTTCATGATGTTCCCTTTATGCACCAACGTCACCGATTTCCGCTTTTGGGCGATAGCGTACCGAATAGCTGCCGCAATTAATCGGCTTGAGCCTGGACGGCTCACCGGTTTAATGCCGATCCCGACCTCAACATCTATTTTCCCGAGTGCCGGCTCGAACGCCAGGAATCCTTTGGTAGCCGTTTCATTACCAAAGCGGACTTTGGAGAATTCCTTGGGGAACTCGGACTCGAGAAACTTGAGGACTTTGGCGGCTTCAGGAGATCCTGCTTTAAACTCGATACCGGCATAGATGTCTTCCGTGTTTTCCCGAAAGATCACCATGTTAACCTTGCCCGGGTTCCGCACGGGCGAAGGCACGCCTCGGAACCATTGCACCGGGCGCAGGCAAACATACAGGTCGAGAAGCTGCCGGAGCGCAACATTCAACGAGCGGATCCCGCCGCCCACGGGCGTGGTCAGTGGTCCTTTGATTCCCACCCGATACTCCTTGAAAGCGTTAACCGTGTCATCCGGCAACCAAGTGTCGAATCTCTGTTTTGCGGCTTCGCCGGCGAATACTTCAAACCAGGAGATCTTTCGAGTGCCGCCGTATGCTTTTTCAACAGCCGCATCGAAAACTCGCTGGCTTGCGGCCCAGATATCAGGACCAGTTCCGTCGCCGCGGATAAATGGGATCACCGGATTATTCGGGCATTGAATTTGCCCATTCTGAATACTGATCTTGCCGCCGGCCGGAGGCTGAACGCTTTGGTAAGACATA
>JAFAVN010000173.1 GCA_019242435.1 Verrucomicrobiota bacterium
AATGTTACCGTGCATCAGGTGCTTGGCTATCAGCCGGTTTACCAGATCCCGCCTCTGCATGTGACTTCGCTCTGGGATTTACCGTTGTTCCTGGCGATGGGGTTGCTGTTGGGCGCCCTGGCTCCTCCGTTTATGGAGTTGCTGGACGGTTCTCGTCGCTTGGCCAACCGCCTTCCGGTCGGGCTTCCGCTGAAGCTTGCACTGGGCGGGTTGGTGGTAGGCGGAATCTCGGTTTTGCGGCCCGAAGTATGGGGAAACGGTTATAGCGTCGTGAATGAGGTGCTGCATACGCCTTGGCCGGTATTGTTAGTGTTTTCGGTGCTGATCGCTAAGATCGTTGCTACTACGGCCACTGCGGCTTCCGGCGCGGTTGGCGGCGTGTTCACCCCGACTATCTTCGTCGGCGCCATGCTCGGTCTGATCGCGGGCGACCTGGTCCATGCCTTGTGGCCCGGCTCGTCGTTACCCACCGTCTATGCAGTGATTGGTATGGGCACCTTTCTGGCCGCTACCACGCACGCGCCTCTGATGTCGTTCTTAATCATCTTCGAGATGACCCTCGAATATCAGTTAGTTCCGGCACTGATGCTGGCTTGCCTGGCCGCCTATCATGTTTCCCGGGCCATCCGGCCCCATTCGATCTATTATAACGTCCTCCATCGCGGGACTGCGATAGAGGAAGAGGTCACTAACTTTGACTCGCCCTCGTCCTCGAAAAGCAGCGGGTAATGGAAGGATGAAATGTTCCGCGCACTAGTCCGGACGCCGACTAAAGTCAATCCGCCGGCCACTCCCCAAATGCCTTGAGGAAGTTCTCGAGTTTGGACGGCGGTTGCCTTAAAGAAAATGATGTGTGCGCGGCTCCGGCAAAAAAAACGGTCGGACACTCTTCATCGGATCCAGTCCGCCAGCTGGAGCTCAAACGGATTCTGGTGCCAACCGATTTTTCGGAAAGTGCTGAACATGCGCTCAACTACGCAGTCGGCTTGGGGAGACCATACCACGCAGAAATCCTGGTTGTGCACGTTTTTCATTTGAGAGAGTACCTGACGCTTTTGTCAGAGAGAGCGCAGGTTGACACCGGGACGGCGAATGAAGTCTTGGAGGCGGCGCGGACTCGGGCCGTTGAGAAACTCGAGGAGCTTGTGCGTCATCGTGCGGGCGAAGACGTGGTGATGATACCGATTCTTCTCACCGGTGTACCCTTCGAGGAGATCGTAAAATATGCCGGGGAACGGGAGATTGATCTTATTGTGATGCCAACGCACGCGCGGACAGGTCTTGCCCATTTTTTCCTGGGAAGTACCGCTGAACGCGTGATTTTACACGCTGCTTGTCCGGTTTTGGTTATAAAAGTGCGGCTGCCGCCCGAAGGCTGAACATAAAATTGTCTCAGGACATTACGTGCCTGGTCGCCAGCCGTCCGCTGGCATTGCTTCCTTGTGCGACGCGGTGCGGCCTACCGGGCAAATCCAATCGCCTCTTACTCATCTTTTACTGCGGCGATTACCAGGAACAGCGGGCGGCGCAATTCGTCTTTCTCGCCGGGATCTGTCAGTTCCGGTGCGGGTTTAGGTTCCTCGAGTCTTTTGATCCAGAATCCGGATTCGATCACGGTGTTAACATAGGTCGCCAAGGTCCGGTGATACTTGATGACGTCGTCGGTTAACCAATTAGTCTGCCTGCGGCCTTCTTCCTGGTAATTATCGACCGGCCAATGCAGACGTTCGCCGGTCGGACCGTAGTACCAGTCCTGAGCCGGAAGCGCGGTAAAGATCGGATGTTCGACCGAGAATACGAATAGACTGTTCGAGGCTAAGCAATGATAGACCTTCCGGCAGACCAGATCGAACGCCTCGACATAATGGAGCGCGAGAGAACTGATTACGATATCGAATTCGTTTGCTGAGAAATTAATGTCTTCGATAGCGCATCGGCAGTATTCAATACCGGACCCGCGGGTAGTTACTCTCGCATGTTCGAGCATTCTCTCGGATATATCGACGCCCACTATCGTCCGGGCTCCTTGCTCCCGGGCATAACGGCAATGCCAACCAAAACCGCATCCCAGGTCGAGCACCCGTTGATCATGCAAATCGGGTAAAAGCCCCTGAAAAGTGGTCCACTCAAGACCGGCAGCCAAACCATGGATCGACCGCGGCAGCCGGCTGTATTCCGCGAAAAACTCGGGTTCATCGTATTTATTCTGTTTCATACCGTCTTCGCGCCATTCCCCTCCAAGTTTCTAATGAGTAACATTGGACTATGAAAATCAGGTTCCACGCCATTCTTTTCACGCTCCTT
>JAFAVN010000172.1 GCA_019242435.1 Verrucomicrobiota bacterium
ACAGCAGGACTGCTCTAGGGACATCCCGCTTGGCGTTTTTCGCTTCTTCACCCATCGAGGTGATCGATTCGAATCCGACCAGAATCAGGATGGCGATACAGGCTTGCACAAGTACAAAGCTGAACCCGTGAGGCGCGATCACCGACAGCGCGTTCGGGTGAAACTCGAAGGTGTCGGTAGGATTCTTGGGGTCGCTACCTTTGTCGGTCGCGCTAGTCGGCGCATAGGTCAGGGTGTAGTCCTTATCGGTACCGTCTGCGTTCTTTTCATAAACGTAGTTACCGTCCTTGTCCTTTTTCGGCTTGGTAGACTCGACGCCTTTGTCGTCCTTTACCGTCTCCGTGGCGATTACCTTTGAGACGGGTACACCGTCCGGATTCAACGTGATGCCTTTGGAGCCCTCAACGTGATTTACGCGATAAGCGATCGCGATCACGGTAAACACAATCAGCGCTGAGATCTGGATGACATTGATAGCCAGGTTAACTGCGGTTGACGCATTCACTCCGGAATAAGCGATCCATCCCACGAACAATGGGAAAACAATACAGAACAGGATCATCAATACCGGGCTGGGTACCGCCGCATTGAAAACGCTGGGTAACAATTGACCGGCCAGATATCCGACTAGGAGGGCGGTTACTGTCACCATCACTCCGGGATAAACCCAGTAGTAAAGGTGGCTGGCCCTACCTACAATGAACTTGGCAATTCGGGCGAATCGGAAGGCTTTCGACTTTGAGAGGAAAGCCTGCTCGGCGAAGAAGTAGGATGAGCCCGCGCCGGGATACAGTTTGGATAGTTCGGCATAGGAGATAGCAGTTGCAAAACAGAGCAACAACGCGACGACAATACCGGGCCACATGTCAATCGCAGCCATGGGCTGGCCGTAAAGACATTGTTGAGCAAAGGTCAGCCACAGGAATGCCCCGGGCGCGATCAGCGCCATGGCATTCACGGTCAGACCGGTTAAGCCGAGAGTTGGCTTCGTCCGAGGAGTAGGGGTTTCTGGCATACCGCGGGCCCTTTTGAGCATCCACTGTGCCAATCGTGCTGAGAATCACGTTTGCAGCAACGGACGGCACTTTCTAAAGCCACCCACTCCTTACGCTTTGATTAAAAAGAAACATAAGTGTCGACAATTGTGCACGGGTGGTGGATTGGCGGTATGCACAAACCTTCTGGACGCGTAGAAGGGAGAGCTTTAGATAAGGCCGTCTGCTGTTCAACACGACCTTTAAGGAGGGTCCTAACGAGCCATGGTTAAGTCATTCCATGATTTATCTGAAAAGGAGCTCCTCGCTCTTGCCATTACCCTGGAAGAGGAGGACGGGAAGATCTATGGAGAATTTGCGGATCGTCTGAGGGAAAAGTTCCCCTCCAGCGCGGCCGCCCTCGACTCAATGCGCCAAGAAGAATCGGACCACCGTCGACGGCTGATTGACGCTTTCCGCGAACGGTTTGGTGAAAATATTCCGCTGATTCGCCGCCAGGATGTTAAGGGCTTTGTGAGTCGACCTGCAATTTGGCTGAGTCCAACGCTTTCTCCTCAAAGGATTCGGACTCAGGTACAGACCATGGAATCCGAGACTCTCCGGTTTTATCAACGGGCGGCTGAAAGGACATCAGACGCCGGCACCAGGAAGCTTCTGGGGGACTTGGCCGAGACCGAACAGGAGCACGAGCAGTTTGCTCACGATGAGTTCAGCAAGCGAGAGAAATCGGGCGAGTCGGCTGCCGAAGATGAATCGGCTCGGAAGCTATTCGTTCTTCAAGTGGTCCAACCTGGACTAGCCGGATTGATGGACGGTTCGGTGTCTACCTTGGCTCCGGTATTCGCCGCGGCGTTTGCCACACGCAACAGTTGGGACGCATTTTTGGTGGGGATTGCGGCCTCGGTCGGAGCCGGGATCAGCATGGGATTTGCCGAAGCTCTGTCGGATGATGGCGCCTTGAGTGGGCGCGGCCAACCGCTTTTGCGAGGAGGCGTATGCGGGCTGATGACCACCCTGGGTGGGATCGGGCATACGCTTCCGTTCTTGATTCAGGACTTCATGGTAGCAACCGCCATTGCCATTGTGGTCGTGGCGATTGAGCTTGGCGTTATCGCCTGGATCCGCAAGCATTATATGGATACACCGTTGCTGTCCGCCATTTTTCAAGTCGTTCTCGGTGGCGTGCTCGTGTTTCTGGCCGGCATCGTAATCGGGTCGTTTTGAGCCGACATGCCTTTTAAACAGTTGGAATTCCTTACCGCGAAACAATGGAACACCATTATCGCGACTTATCTCGGTTGGACACTCGATGCGTTCGACTTTTTTCTACTGGTCCTGGTAGTTCCCGATATCGCTCATGAATTTTTGCCCGGGGTAGAAAATGGCCGGACGACCGTCGGGATCGCAGTAAACCTCACGCTGGCTATGCGCCCGGTTGGCGCCTTGCTCTTTGGTCTTATGGCAGACCGTCTGGGGCGCCGGCCGACACTGATAGTCAATATTCTCTGTTATTCTGTGCTGGCGTTCGCCAGCGGGTTCGCTCCCAGCTTGACCGTGCTCATCATACTGAGAGCGCTGTTTGGAATCGCGATGGGTGGTGAATGGGGAGTTGGTGCTTCACTCGCCATGGAGACTATCCCGCTGCAAACCCGGGGAATCGTCTCAGGCATCCTGCAGGCGGGTTATCCCTCCGGCTATTTATTGGCCTCGTTGGTTTACGCACTTCTAGGGGCTCACGTCGGGTGGCGCATCCTTTTTATGCTGGGAGCCGTTCCTGCTCTGCTGATTCTGTTCATCAGGCGCAATGTCGATGAGTCTCCCGCCTGGCTGGGCAAACGTCCGCGCGCCCAGGAAATCCTTCGAGTCATTCAAACCAGGTTCCCTCTGTTTATCTTTGCGATCCTGTTGATGACTGCGTTCAACTTTTTTAGTCACGGCACCCAGGATGTTTATCCGACCTTTCTGCGAGTCCAACGGCAATTCCCACCAGCTACTGTCGGAACCATCGGTGTCATATTCAATATTGGCGCGCTTCTCGGCGGATTGACTTTCGGCATGTTCTCCCAACGAATCGGGCGTCGCCGAACGATTGTGATCGCCGCACTTTTAGCCATCCTGGTCATTCCGCTCTGGGCGTTTTCCCACACCGCCGTCCCGTTAGCGCTCGGAGCTTTCATCATGCAATTCTTTGTACAGGGCGCGTGGGGTGTGGTTCCCGCTCATCTGAACGAGTTGTCGCCACCTGAGGTTCGCGGAACCTTTCCGGGATTCACTTATCAGCTCGGAAACCTGCTTGCCTCGGTTAATTATACTTTGCAATCCGGGTTAGCGGACCGGTTCCATGGTGACTACGGCCTGGCTTTGGCAATCGTGGTGGCGATTGTGGCCGCGGTGTTAGCGCTGCTGGCCGGATTCGGTCCGGAGGCGAAGGACACTGCGTTCGTCGAGAAAACGGCCGCAGGCCGGGCCGCATAAACGCTAACTTGATTACCGTATTAGGTTAGTGAAACGTCCCGTCCTGGAGGGACACTAGGCATCCTAGTTTTCGCCCGGCCATTCCAGCGTGCGGTCCAATGTCTCCACACTGGCATGGCCCAC
>JAFAVN010000406.1 GCA_019242435.1 Verrucomicrobiota bacterium
GAGGGCAAGCTGGCGATGTCCGGACGGCTAGGCGCAAATCTTTTACCCGAGCAGGGATATGAAGCCGCCCGGCTGGCAGCGTTGACTGCTTTGGCGGCCGCCCAAGAATACCTCGGAGATTTGGACAGGGTCACAAAGTTGGTGAAACTATCTGTCTTGTTATGCACGACTGACGACTTTATTGGGCATGCTGCGGTCGCTGACGGCGCCTCGGATCTCTTTGTCCAACTGTTCGGTCCTCAGGCAGGACATGCCCGCGTCGTGTACGGTGTCCAGAGTATGCCAATCGCCACACCAGTTATCGTGGAGACCATTTTCGAGATCGCATCGGACGCAACTGGTTAACCACTGTTATTGTTTTTCCTTCCCCCGAATTAACCAGACGGCTTAATCATCAATTGGCTCACGCTTTTGAACAATTTCCGTGCTTACCTTGCGGAGCTGAATGCTCCACGATGGTTAAGGCGAGGCTCCCGTCCAACCGAAAAGCGTTCTCAGAGCAGGGCTAGTATCTCGTATCCAAGAGGTGCCACGCCAAAAAAAGCGCCGAGTTGCATCCCCCTGGCGCGACCATAGCAGAAATCGACGCCCAGGCTCCGCACCGCCCTCACCGGATCACTAATCGCCGTTAGCCATGGCCAAAGGGTGCCCAACCGCTGGCTCCCCTTTCGCGGCTGCTAATGTAACGGTAAACTCAGAGCCGTTACCAGGCTCGCTTTTCAGAGAAATATTTCCTCCATGCGCCTCGACGACGGCTTTAACCAGGCTTAGGCCTAAACCGAGGCCGCGTTGGGAACGGCTTTTATCTCCGCGATATAAACGATCCCAGACTCTGCCTTGTTCTTCGGCTGGAATTCCTACTCCGTTATCGCCGACGGCAACAGAGACTCGGTCACCAACGGTTTGGCAACTAACATGGACGATCCCGCCCGCGGGCGTGTATTTGACCGCGTTATCAACCAGATTGGCAAACGCCTGCCGGATCCGGTTAGGATCTACATCGGCGTATGCCGGATCGGCAAAATCTGACCGGATCTCGATAGATTTCTCGTCCGCTATTAACCGGTAAAGATCGATTACCTCATCAAGCAGCGCGCTAATCGAACAGTGCTCCCGGCGCAATCGCATCATGCCGTTCTCTGCCTCGGTAACCTCCATCAAGGTGTTCAGCATGGTCAGCACTCGGTCGGTTTCTTCAATCGAATCACCCAATGCTTCTCGGGCAGGGTCTTCGGTAACGGTTTGTAAGCCGAGCTCGGCAGACGCCCGCAACCGGGTTAAGGGTGAGCGTAGATCGTGCGCCACGTCGTCGAGTGCCTCGCGCATACCCCGGATCAACTTCTGATTCCGCTCCAGCACTCGATTGAATTGGCGGGCCAACTCGGCCAACTCATCTTGCTCCTGACTTTCCGGGACACGCTCCGATAGGTTTCCAGTGTTAATAATTGAGCGAGCAGTTCGTAACATTTCTCTGACCGGCGCCATTGCTCGATGGGCAAACACAGCACCGGCAGCAACCCCGAGCAATAAACTGGGCACCAACAGAATCAAGGCGGCAGCCAGGAAGGGAGCAGTGAGCTTTTCGCTGCGATTGATCCGGCGTCCAACTTGCAAAATAGCACCATCGGATAACCGGGCAGTTTCCAACACGTACTCGCTCTCCTTGTCGGCCGGTACGCGACTCCAACCGCCTTTCTCTTTGGCCTCCTCCAGAATTGTCGTCAAGCCCGGAAGCTTAAACCAGTCAGAAGGTTCATGAAGAAAAATGTTAAACTCCCGGCCGATGTTAATGCTGATAAAGAATGGGCCTTGGTCAGTTGGCTCCGTCTGCGCTTTCCAGGAACTGCGCAACCCGATAAACCCATGTTGTTCATAGGCGGTAACGCATTGTTTCAGAAACCGGTCGATAGGGTTTCTTTCACGCCAATCGAAAAAAGTAGCCTGCAAGAAAAAGAGCAGCGCGAATAGCAAGGCTGCGCTAACCACGAACGCGCCGGCATAATAGAAACTCAGCCTGAAAGTAAAACTATGCCACGGCCGGCTAATTCGCTTTAACCACATAGCCGACACCTCGAATGGTATGGATCAGTTTCACCGGAAAATTCTTGTCGACCTTCGCGCGCAGCCGGTGCATCAAAACGTCCACTACATTGGTTTGGGGATCAAAATGAAAATCCCAGATGTGTTCCAGGATCATCGTCTTTGTCACGGGGCGACCGACATGCTGCAGTAAAAATTCAAGCAAAGAGAATTCGCGCGGATGTAAATCGATCTTCTGTCCGCCCCGAGTAACTTCCCGGGTTACCACGTTCATGGTCAGATCGGCGACGCCTAGTTGGGTTTGCTCGGCGATTTGGTTTGCTCGGCGGATCAACGCCTGTACCCTGGCCAGCAGTTCGGAGAAAGCGAATGGCTTGGTCAGATAATCATCGCCACCAGCTTGTAACCCCTTTACTCGGTCGTCCACGTTGGCACGAGCACTCAGGATCAGGACGGGTGTTCGGATTTTCTCCTGGCGCATGCGGCGTAGCAACGAGAGTCCATCGAGCTTAGGCAACATCAGGTCCAGGATCACAAGGTCATAATTGACCGCACTTGCCAGATCGAGCCCGTGCTCTCCATCGGACGCCTGATCAACCGCATACCCGTTCTGTTTGAGCCCCTTAATAACGAAGGACGCAATTTTTTCATCGTCCTCGACAACCAGCACGCGCATACTGCTAATTTGCCCGACTTTTCGCAGGAGCGCGAGTGTAATAGACTCATCGTTCATGTTGCGTTTCCCCGCGTGGAAGCTCGATGTAATGAGTAAGTCTGATAGGGACAACTAAGGCAAGGGGAGTCAGATAGGTGTTTTAGAATTTCTGGGTCCGACGACGCAACCCATACGCAAGAAAGCGCCCGCACAGCGCGTGGCTGGTACGGGCGCTCCTGTCAGCAACTAGCTCCCTGGTTCGTTAGCCCCCGTTTCCTTCCGGGACGACCACATAGTGACTACCGTTCTGGTTCCAAATCCGGACCAAAGTCTCACCGTTGCCACCCTTACCGGCAGTTGCCTTTACCGCGTCTTGGGCTGAGTGGACTGGCTGCCGATTAACTTCCTGGATTACATCGCCGGCGCGAAGCCCAGCCTCGGCAGCGGGCGAATTAGGATCAACATCCGTGATCACCGCGCCATGGACATCACTGGGAATATTTGCTTCCTGCCGGGCCTGATTGTCCAAGTCTTGAACCGCAACTCCGTGCAGCGCGTCATTGTCTGACTGGTTCCGGTTCGAGTTTGGCTCATTCTTAGCGACTTCTTCGGTCCGTTCTTTCAAGGTCACGTTCAAGTTGAGCGTTTGACCATTGCGATCGAGTTGGACCGGAATAGCAATACCCGGGCTGGATTCTGCCACGAGCAGCTTCAACTGATTAGCATCCTGGATTGGCTTGCTATCAAATTGCACAACCACGTCACCGGTTTTCAGACCCGCCTTGTCAGCTGCGCCATTCGGCGACACGTCGGCGACCACCGCACCATTCGTCCGATTAATGTTCATCGCCTTTGCCAGTTCAGGGGTCAGGTCTTGAATCCGGACGCCTAGGAATCCGCGCTCGACTTTGCCATTTTTAAGCAGGCTATCCGCTACCCAACGGCAGAGGTTCGCCGGAACGGCAAATCCGATGCCCTGGTTGCCTCCAGTCCTTGACAGAATCGACGTATTAATGCCGATCAACCGGCCATTTGTGTCGACCAGCGGGCCGCCTGAGTTACCAGGATTGATGGCCGCATCGGTCTGGATGAAGTCTTCGTCTGAATTGCCGTCGTCGGTCACACCAGTCCGGTCTTTGGCGCTGATAATGCCTTCGGTTACGGTCTGCCCGATTCCAAACGGATCACCCACGGCTAAAACCACATCGCCGACTTGAGCAGCACTGCTGTCTGCAAACGTGATCGGCTGCAGGTCATGGGCATCGATCTTGATCAAACCCACGTCCGTGCCAGGGTCGGTCCCGATGACCTTACCTGTGAAGTTGCGCCCGTCGTTCAGTTTTACCCGGATGGTTCGAGCATTCTGTACGACGTGATTGTTGGTCAAGATGTAGCCGTCACTTGAAATAACGACACCCGAGCCGAGCGCTCTCTCACCCTGGCCTCCGGGCTGTTCTGGTTGTTCTGGCGTCTGAGGAAATTGCCGGCCAAAAAACCGTCGCAACTGTTCCTGCAGGTCTTGATTCATCATTCGGCCGTTATTATCGGCCTTAGTGGCGACCCAGACCTGGACGACGCTAGGGGTTACCTTCTGGACAATCGGAGCAAACGAGTTGCCCATCTTTAGGTCGCGATCGATCGGCGCATTGTCCGCCCTCAGGTTGAGAGGCGGTTTTTGGTTATTCTGGTTGTTCTCATTACCCGAGGTAGCGCTGTACACAACGCTCCCGGTAGCGAGAAGACCAGCACCAGCCACAACCGCTACTAATGCTGAAATTGTTTGTTTGGGTTTCATGTTTTCCTGCATCTTCGGCCATCCGGATTTTCATGATCCTTGCCCGAATATTACAAGGGTGTAAGGGAACGAGCGGAGCGCGAGAGAGAAAAGCAGCGGGAACGCCGGGAAAAAGGGTTGGCAATACCGCGATGCTTGAAAGAAGCCCATCACTGGGGGCGAAAACCGACTCCACAAATCTAAGTCGCGTCGGCGGTTCGCCCGTTTCCCTGCATTCTCGTCGTTGGCCTTGCGTTCTCGATGTTCCCATTCATTCCGGCTCGTTCAAAAACATTGCCGCTCGACAGCATCCGGGACACATATTTTGTTAAACTATGGAGCTTCGGACTCACAGCTACCCTGATCTACTCGCTCGACAATTGTGGCCGACCTGGGTCGGAAAAGGGAGATACCGGTTCGGGATTGATACCCGAGATTCGCTGGCGCGGGTCCTGAGCGTGGCTTATCAAGCGAGCCTTTTACATGAAGAGGGGCACCAGGTAAATTGCCGTTTGGCTTTGTGTGCGGCCGGCGATTTAGAGCCGGGGGCTCTGGCAGCTTACGGGTTCACTGTGTCCAAGCTATCTTCGCCTCGGCCATTTGAGGAACAGGAGATCCGACGGCTTAGCCCGGCAGCCACCTTCTATCGGACAGTGATGGCGGTCACCTGGTCCGAGCGCACCGGGTTCCGCATATCGGCGCTGGTCAACACCGGTGAATGGTCGCGTGATCTGCACACCGATCTGCCTGGAATGATTCAATCCTTCCCGGAATGGCTCCTCATCCATGTTCGTGGACCGGGCAACTTGGTTATTCACCTCGGTCCGGAACGCCTGGTCACCCTGATGAACGGCCGGATAGAAGAGCATGTTTTCAATGTGTTTTCGACCAGCTGGATGCAGCGCCATCTAAAGGGAGCGCTCGATTCAGCGACCAACGCGCTTCTCGAGAATTCAGGGGTAAGCTTTCGTCCCGATCTCCGCGAAATGCTCGATGTCAGTTTCTTCCGGCGCGTGATTCGGGTGATCCGGGACCGCCGTCTCGGCGGCACGCTCGTAATTGGTCCGAGAAGCCTTAGCGATCAACTACTTGAGCCCGGCGGACCGCTGCGCGCCAAGTACCGAGTAGAGGTGGATGGCTCTTCTCCCGGTTATCTCAGCTGGGTGGAAAGCATTTATCAGCGGCTTACCGTTCTTGCTATTAAGAAAAAGGAGACCTCGGTCGGGCGCCTAGAGTTATATCAGTGGAGTGAGGAATTTCCCTATACCTTTACGAGCACCTATTTGGACACTGCTGGTTGGCTAGCGGATATGGCAGCAGTCGATGGCTGTCTTTTGCTTGATCCCCATTTTACCGCGTTGGCATACGGGGTTGAGATACGGGTTCAGGGAATCGAGAACGAGATCGTTTATCGAGCGCTGGACCTCGAAGCGACGGTTACAATCCCGGAATCGGCCGAGCACGCCGGTACTCGTCACCGTACAGCATATCGGCTCTGCCGAGATTTTCCCGAGTTCCTGGCCGTGGTCGTGTCGCAGGATGGTGCTGTCCGGTTTATTGCAAATCACCGGGGCCAGGTGACCTATTGGAGCCAGTTGACGTTCTAGTGTCCTGTCCCATAAATAGCTTGGCGTTAGCTCTAGCCCGCAATGATCGGGATCCATTCACAAATGGCTAACTTTGCGGGCTAAAGATGGGGACGCTGATTACTTCGATCATTGGGATACTGACGCTCATCGGTATTATGACGCGGCCGTTTCGCTGGAACGAGGCGGCGATCGCTATGGGAGGAGCGATCCTGATGCTGGCGCTGGGGCGTATCACGCCAGCCGACGCGGCGGTCACTCTTCTGCGGGACTGGAACACGTTTTTTTTCTTTCTCGGGATGATGACCCTTTCCGCGTTAGCAGAAACGGCGGGGCTTTTCGATTGGCTGGCTGTTCAGGCCGCTCGGTTGGCCGGGAAAAGCGCGGCCTTGCTTTTTCTGAACGTTTTTCTTCTGGGGAGCTTGATCTCCATGTTTCTTTCGAACGACGCCACGGCGTTGATTCTGACACCCGTCGTTTACGTCCTCGTCACTAAGCTACGATTGCCGGTACTCCCATTTCTTTTTGCCTGCACTTTTATTGCGGATACCGCGTCTTTTCTGCTCCCGATCAGCAATCCAATCAATATCATCATCCTATCCCGTTTTCCGCTCGATCTGATGACTTTCCTGAGACTGCTGTTTTTGCCTAGCCTGACCGTGATCGGGTTAAACATCATTATATTTTTCTTTCTGTACCGACGGGAGTTGAAAGGTCACTTCGAGATCCAACGATTACCTTCCAAAGAAGAGGCGATAAAGCATCGTGCCTATTTTAATTACACTTGTGCAGTAGTAATCCTGGTGGCGGTCGCTTACGTGCTCGCTTCAGCGACACAGTTTCCGCTTTCCTCCGTCGCGATCGGGGGAGCGGTTCTCCTGCTGATCGGAGCCCGGTTTTGCAATCAGATTACTCTGCTGGAAACCGGTAAGCGGATTTCCTGGTCAATCTTTGGCTTCATTGCGGGAATGTTTATCATCGTCCGTGCTATCGAAGATACCGGTCTGACGGCGACCTTCGGTCACTGGCTATTGCAGATCTCCGGCGGCACTTCGCTTGGAGCGGTGCTGGTAGGCACTATCGGGTCCGCAATAGGCACGAATTTGATCAACAACGTCCCGATGGCGGTAGTGATGACCTCAGCTCTGGGAGCAATTCAGCATGCGCCGGAACCAATACGGCATGGCTTTCTGGCCTCCACGATGTTCGGTTGCGATCTAGGTCCGAATCTGACTACCGTTGGCTCGTTAGCCACGGTTTTGTGGTTGTTGATCCTACGCCAGCGAGGCGTCGATGTCTCGGGATTGGATTATTTTAAAGTGGGTGTCGTAGTTACTCCGATAATGTTGCTGGCAGGAGCCGCAGTGATCTGGCTACTTTTACGTTAGAACCCCCAAATACAAGTTAGTTATGCGCGTGCTATGTTGTCTCGACGGAACGAACGCGGAGAGTATGCGGAAGGCAGCAGCGATGCTAACCACAACGGACCCGGTCACTTTCGGAATACTGTATGTCATCGACACCGGCCCGCGTCGCGAGATGGAGCACACGCGAGAGCGGTTTCTTCGACCACATCATCCTCCCCCACGAGAGCACCGGATTCGAGAGGCGGAACAAGGATCGTCACGCGACATTCTGGAGGAGGGCCGGCATTTTTTCCAGAACACAGAGGCATTGCAGCGCGAGGGCCGGCCGGAGCGCGAGATCGTCAATGTAGCCGCTGAGTGGCAAGCCGATCTGGTGATGGTTTGTCCACGGGCGGAATACGGCGCCAAACCAATCCTGGGGCCGAAATCGGTAGGACACGTTGCCCGATTCGTTCTCGACCATGCCCCCTGCCCCGTCCTGTTGGTCAGACCGATCGTCCGTGACCAGTTTCCGCTGCCGAGGTGATGCACGTTGCAAGAGGCATCCTAAGAGGCGCGGGGTCACTAATCAGTAAACAATAATCGCTAAGCAGTAATCAGTGATCTCGTTTCCGAATCGCAGGACCGGTCTCGTCTATAGGAGTCGAGGGTGATCACTAATTAATGATTACTGATTGCGGGCTGTCCTCCACCGCTTAGCTTTCTTTCATGCTTAATCGACGTGACGCAATCAGGACGGTAGCGTTCGCGGCAGGGACATGGCTGGGGGAAACTGGAGACGCAGCGGCGCGCGGTCCAGGCGGGACGGGGGATCGGGCTCCGGAAGAGTACTGGTTTTCCGACGACGGCCGGTTTCCAAATAACGCAAAATACCCGCTGCTGGTTTATCGGAAAACCGGATTGACCGCCGGCGATCCGGATGGCGTTAACGAGACATTCGCTAAGAACAATTGGACCAACTCTTGGGTCGACGGTGTTTACCCCTTTCACCACTATCACAGCACGAGTCACGAGGTACTGGGGGTTTACGCCGGTTCGGCTCTGTTGCAGATCGGAGGGCCTTCCGGGAAACAGCTGAGAGTGAGTGCCGGAGATGTCCTCATTATTCCTGCTGGGGTTGCGCATCAATGCGTGCAGCGAGATTCCGAGTTCGGTGTGGTTGGCGCTTATCCCGACGGCCGGCATTGGGATCTGCTGAGAGGCGAACCGGGCGAGAGGCCAAAGGCGGACCAGAATGCTGCAGCCTTGCCTCTGCCGGAGCTGGACCCAGTGTTCGGCGCTAAGGGACCTCTCAGGCAACACTGGAGGTAGACGAGGCCGGGCGGGGCGCACGCCAAGACCGCGAAAGAGGCATCGACGAAGCCTCGTACCGATGGTTGCCTGGCGTTAACGCATCCCGACGCTTATCTTTTGAGATCAGGCAGATCGAACCGATCAAGATTCATCACCTTCGTCCATGCAGCCACAAAGTCCTGGACGAACTTTTGCTGTGCATCGCTGCTGCCGTAGACTTCGGCAAGAGCACGGAGCTGGGAGTTCGATCCAAAGACGAGGTCAACCACAGTAGCCGTCCACTTCAGGTCGCCGGTCCGGCGGTCGCGTCCCTCCAGCACGCCTTCTGTCGAAGACTTCTGCCACTTTGTGCCCATGTCGAGCAGGTTTACGAAAAACTCAGTAGTAAGCATCTCAGGTCGCTTAGTGAAGACGCCGTACTCGGTATGACCATAGTTCGTATCTAGTGCTCGCAAACCACCGATCAGGACCGTCATCTCGGGTCCGGTCAGGGTCAGCAGTTGCGCCCGGTCGATCAGCAGGTTGGCGGCATAGCGCTCAAGTCCAGGGCGAATGTAGTTGCGGAAACCGTCTGCGCGTGGTTCGAGAACGGCAAACGACTGCACATCAGTCTGCTCCTGCAAAGCATCGGTGCGTCCGGGTGCGAAGGGAACTTTCACATCGTGACCGGCCTTCTTTGCCGCAGCCTCCACCGCGGCGGAACCGGCGAGGACAATGAGATCCGCCAGCGAGATCTTCTTGCCGCCCTTCTGCGCGGCATTGAACTCCTTCTGGATTGATTCGAGCTTACTGAGCACCTGCGCCAGCTCTGCCGGCTGGTTCACTTCCCAGTCTTTCTGCGGAGTGAGTCGGATCCGAGCGCCGTTGGCACCGCCGCGCTTGTCACCGCGGCGAAAAGTGGAAGCCGAAGCCCAAGCCGTGGTAACGAGCTGCGAGATAGACAGACCGGAGGCAAGGACCTTGGCCTTCAGGTCTTCGATGTCCTGGTCATCGACCAGCTCGTGGTCGACGGCCGGAATCGGGTCTTGCCAGATCAGCTCTTCAGCCGGCACCAGCGGGCCGAGGTAACGGGCACGCGGCCCAAGATCGCGGTGCGTCAGCTTAAACCAAGCGCGGGCAAAGGCGTCTGCCAACTGGTCTGGATTTTCGTAGAAGCGCCTTGAAATCTTTTCATAGACCGGGTCAAAGCGCAGGGAGAGGTCGATAGTCAGCATAGCCGGTGCCCGCTGTTTCGTGACGTCATGTGCATCCGGCACCGTAGCGGAGTCACCCTTCGGTTTCCATTGATAGGCGCCAGCCGGGCTCTTAGTCAGCTCCCAATCATAGGTAAGCAGGTGTTTAAAGAAGTCGTTACTCCACTTCGTAGGCGTAGTAGTCCAGGTGACTTCCAGTCCGCTGGTGAAAGCATCCGCGCCCTTACCGGTGCCAAAGCCGTACTTCCAGCCGAGCCCTTGATCCTCCACGGGAGCAGACTCTGGCTCAGGTCCTACCTGGGAGCTGGGCCCGGCGCCGTGGGTCTTTCCAAAGGTGTGGCCGCCCGCTATCAGGGCGACGGTTTCTTCGTCATTCATCGCCATACGACCAAACGTCTCACGAATATCCTTGGCTGCTGCGACCGGATCAGGCTTGCCTTCGGGGCCTTCCGGGTTGACGTAAATTAAGCCCATGGTGGTGGCAGCGAGCGGAGTTTCAAGATCGCGGTCGCCGGAGTAGCGCTTGTCTGTGCCCAGCCAATGGGCCTCTGCACCCCAGTATATGTCCTGATCCGGTTCCCAAACATCCTCACGCCCAGCCCCGAAACCGAAGGTCTTGAAGCCCATCGATTCCAGAGCGACGTTGCCGGCCAGGATCATCAGATCGGCCCATGAAATCTTCCTGCCGTACTTCTGCTTGATCGGCCACAGCAGCCTGCGCGCTTTGTCTAGGCCGACATTGTCGGGCCAACTGTTGAGGGGCGCGAAGCGCTGCTGACCCCTTCCCCCACCTCCGCGACCGTCTCCGATCCGATAAGTGCCTGCACTGTGCCATGCCATGCGAATGAACAATGGGCCGTAATGACCGAAGTCCGCCGGCCACCAGTCCTGGGAATCCGTCATCAGAGTCCTGAGGTCTTGAATCACGCCATCCAGATCAAGGCTTTTGAACTCTTCGGCGTAATTGAATTCCTCATCCATCGGATTCGAGAGCGAGGAGTGCTGATGCAGAATTGCCAGGTTCAGTTGTTCAGGCCACCACTCTCGGTTCGACCTACCCACCCCATTGACGTGATGGAACGGGCATTTCGCTTCGGTCTGCGCTTTTTCGTCAGTCATAGCTCTTGTTCAGTTGTGGGTTACGTATCACACACCACGGCTTTCTCGAAGCACCTCAATGGAGATCTCCGCGGTTTGTCTTACCAACTGCGACGTAGCATCATGGGATTCGATGGTTCCAATAGATATTTCCCATTGGGAACATAGGCGTTGCCTATGGAATTTAACTCCGATGTTAGATTGCACTTACCATTTAGCAGTTTTGTGTTCTTATGACAGTGGGCCATTTACTTTCCACTCTCATCGGTAATCAGCTTCGAGATCAGGCGAGGTATTTGCGTTTTCAGAAAGGATTGTTAGTAGAGAAAATCGTTCCCGAACATGAAGGGGTATCGCAGTCCATAAACCCGGTTCTTGACCGTGCCCAGGACAAATAATTCATACCCGAAAGGCATCAAAGTCGCAGCTACCATACTGGACAAGGACGCTTTCAATTAGCCGACCGACACTTTCTAGATTCGAAATTCTACAACTTCTCCCACTCCGACTTTGCACCTTCCGCCAAACCGCGCTAATCGAAGCTGCCACAAAGCCGTTTTGTGCATATTGATCTTAACATGAAATTATTACGTTACGGGCCGAAAGGCCAAGAAAAGCCAGGGATTCTCGACCGGGAAGGCAAAATCCACGATCTTTCCGGGATTGTGCCGGACATTACCGGCCAGGTTCTGTCTGATGACTCTCTGGCTCAATTGCGGACTCTTGATCTGGCGAGTCTCCCGGTTGTAAATGGCGAGCCACGGATTGGTCCCTGCGTCGGAGCCGTTCAGAAGTTCATTGGGATTGGGCTAAATTACGCCGATCATGCGGCAGAAACCGGTTTAGCAATTCCTAAAGAGCCGGTGGTGTTTAATAAATGGGTTACCTGCATCAGCGGTCCCAGCGACAATATTGAGATTCCTGCGGGGTCGACTAAAACGGACTGGGAGGTTGAGCTCGGAGTGGTGATGGGCAGGACTGCCAGGCGGGTATCGGAAGCGGAAGCCATCACTTACGTAGCCGGTTATTGTGTGGTGAACGACGTTTCCGAGAGAGAATATCAGAACGAGCGCGGCCAGACCTGGGATAAGGGCAAAGGATTCGACACTTTCGGTCCGATCGGGCCGTGGTTGGTGACCCGGGATGAAGTACCGGATCCACAAACGCTTGATCTCTGGTTAGAAACGGACAGTATCCGGCGGCAGACCGGTAACACCAAAACGATGATTTTCTCGGTCGCCGAGTTAGTGAGTTATCTGAGCCGGATCATGACATTGTCTCCAGGAGACGTCATTGCTACCGGCACCCCGCCTGGAGTGGGGATGGCCCAAAAGCCTGAGCCGATCTTCCTGCGGCCAGGACAGACCGTCCGCTCGGGAGTGGAAGGCTTAGGAGAGCAACGCCAGGTCACGGTGCAAAGCTAGGAAAAAGGAGTTCGAGGAGTCGCCGAAGTTCAGAATGCGCCAAAGGCACGGCTGGAACGCCGGGAACGGAGGCCCGGGCCGGCCCCAGTTCCCGCTCATTCAACGCGTGGTTTTATGGATTCTGAACTCCGGCAACTCCCATTGAACTCCTCGAACTCCTTTTTACTCGAACAAATCAGGCTGGTATCCGTCGGCGGCTTGTTTCGTTGCCCATCTTTTGGCTTGCTGGTCGAGATGGGCGCATTCGCGGCGCAACTCGTCTAATTGGGTTTGCAGGTCCTCCTTCTCCGAATCCAACTCGTCAGCCAAGTTACGGACCCGGCTCTTTCTCTTTTTCTCGCTGAGACGGCAAAAATTCCAACTTGGCTCCTTTGCCACCCGCTCCCGTAACAGCTCCATTGCCTGTAGTTGCATAGCGGCTTCCGCGGTGGCCTCGATGATTTCCGAGCAGCTCAAGTACTGATTTTCCGTTCCGACCTGACAGCGATCCAGAATTGACCTGAGGCTCAGCAGGTCTGCATCCGCATAGGCGGCCTGTGTCCGCAACCAAAGTTCTTTAGTCTCTTTTGTCATTTCTCCGGCCCGGTCCGGGTGGAGCAGTTGCACAATTTTCCGGTAAAGACTTTTACACTCGGTTTTTGCTTTCTTGAAGGCACCCGTCTCAGCTCCCAAGAGATCCCGCGCCAGCGAGTCCTTTTCTTCAGCGCTGAGGAACTCATCGCCCATGTTGGAGACAAAGTCGCGCACAGCATCCTCGGTTAACTCGGTCTGCAATAACTCCGCCAGTTCGGCCTCGGGTTCCGGCTCAGGTTTAAAATCGGGGTAGGGTTCCTCACCTGCTTCGATCCGCAAAGCCCGCAGGTAAGCTCGCCCCACTGGGCGTAGGCCGTGTTGCATTAATTTCTGCACCAGAGTCAACCGGGCAGAAAGCCAGTCGACCTCCTGATGCAATTCACGCAAAAGCGAAAATTGAGCAGCAAAAGCCGCGCTCACATATCGCCGAAACTCCGGCAGATCTTTGGCTTCATGCTGAGCCAGCTCATCTTCAATCCCTCGCACTCGCTGTCTGATTCCGCCCAAGTCTCGCAGGTAACCGTCTCGAATCGCCACGCCGTCAACCAGGAGCAATTCTCGGCAAGCATTGACCCGCGAAGCGCGTCGCTTTCTCCATCGGCTCGTGAGGCGCGCCAGCTTCTGATTGATTATTTCGACGTCGACCGCATCGGACCTCTCCGAACTCTTTCTGCTCTTTGGCACACCAGTTTTTTTACCTTGCGCCGATGCCGCCGGAGACGATTTCCCCCGGCGAATTTCGCGAACCCGTCCGGTTCTTTCCGGAGGCCAAATCCCTTTGCTTGAAAGCACGGTAGGCGCTCCGGCCCGGGCTTCGAGATCCATAAGTCGCAGCTGGTGGCGCCACTCCTGGTCAAGAACATGAATGTACGCTGCCTCTGCTCCGATCCAGGGTAAGAGCTCCCCCAGAGTCAGACGGGATTCATCTTCGAGATTCCAATGATTGATTTCGCGCGGATTCCCGGCAATCAGGTCATCAGCCAGAAAGAAATGGGCGTGGTGTTCCGGCCATCCCATCGCGATTTGCAGGACCAGGTGAAAGCGGCTGAGCAACAGCGAGTAAGGGACCGAAACTCGTCGGTGAATGGCCGGCTTGGTATCGAGTAGAATAATTTCGACTATCGCAGATAGGGCGTCGCTCACGGTGGGCACTTTAGTGCACCCGCTTTTGCTGGCGACCGATACTTTAGGGGTCCGTCATTTCCGATATGCGTGTCACCCAAAATTCAGGCAAATCCTTCGAATTGAGAACACATTGGATTTTCCCGGGAGCCGCCTCTTACCCGTATGCAGAGCTGCCTACCTACAAAGCGGCTCCCCTCCATTCGCTGTGGACGTTTTCATCCCGTATTGGGCGCGGGCAGCTCTCAGGTGTTGACACAGATTATCTTGAATTTTGTATGCAAATCCTGCCTTTAGAGGAGGTAATTTTATCTCGATGTGGCCCCTTTCCGACGAATTTCCAGCGACTTCGGCTAGTTTCTCCGGCGATGTCACGGTGTTGGCGGCAGCGCATTTGTGCAAAGATTTCGGACCGGTTCGCGTGCTGGACGATATCAATCTGGAGTTCCTGCCGGGGGAGATCCATGCCGTCGTAGGCGAGAACGGCGCAGGTAAGTCCACTCTGGTCAAAATCTTGGCCGGCGTGCTCGAGCCCACCTCGGGCACGGTGCTTTTTCGAGGGGCGCCTGTCCCGGCCGGTAATCTGCGCGGTATGGAAAATCTCGGTGTGCGGTTCATTCACCAGGAACTGAACCTGGCTGAGGATCTGACGGTGCAAGAAAATCTATTTTTGGGCCAGGAATTGCGCCGAGGCTTGTTCTTAGATGAAACCGCCATGCGTGCCAAAGGTCGGGAAGTCCTGGCACAGGTCGGGAGCAATGTCCGGCTTGATCTTCGAGTTAGCCGCCTCCGGATCAGTGAGAAACAGATGGTCGAGATTGCCAAAGCAATTTCCCTCCAGGCTACCGCTATCATTTTTGATGAACCAACGGCGGTTTTAACCCCCGGCGAAGCTGAACGGTTGTTCCGCTTGATTGAGTCTTTTGCGGCTGCCGGGGTCGCCATCATCTATATCTCCCATCGTCTTGAAGAAGTGAAACGGCTGGCCCACCGGATAACAGTGCTGCGCGATGGCCGGCAAATCGCCACTCGTCGCGCGGGCGAAATCTCGCCTGACGAGATCGTCCGGTTAATGGTTGGCCGCAGCTTGCATGACCTATTTCCGCCAAAAAAGATCAGACCTGACCAACCGGTCCATCTCGAAGTCCGGCACTTGACCATTCCTGGTTATGCCTCTGATTGCTCGTTTTCCGTCCGAAAAGGCGAGATCGTTGGCTTTGCCGGCCTGGTCGGAGCGGGCCGGACAGAGCTATTTGAAGGCCTTGTCGGGTTGCGCAAAGTCACTGCAGGTGAAATTCTGAAAGACGGTCACCTGGTCAAGGTGACCGATTACGCTTCAGCGATTCAGCAGCTAACGGCGGTTTACTTGCCCGAAGACCGTAAAGGAAAAGGCCTGATTGTCTCTTTCGATGCTCGCACCAATTTTTCACTCTTAGGACTGCAAAAATTCGGTAACTGGTTCGTAGACGAACGCGATGAATCCCGGGAGTTCCAAGCAGCCGTCAAACAATTTCAGATAAAAATTCCAAATCGATCGATGCCCGTGAATCGCTTAAGCGGCGGTAACCAGCAAAAAGTGGTACTAGCCAAAATTTCTGCAGTCAGTCCCGGCATCATTATTCTGGATGAACCTACTCGAGGTATCGACGTCGGCACCAAGGCACAAATCTACCATTGGATCGCTGACCTGGCCGAACTCGGGCATACCTGCGTTGTTATCTCATCGGAGTTGATGGAAATTATCGGGCTTTGCCATCGGATCATTGTGATGCGCTCCTCCAGGATCGTCGCGAACCTAGAGGGCGAGTCAATCACTGAAGATGAAATCATGCTTTACGCCACCGGCGTTAAAACCGCCACGCCCTTTCTCCCTTCATGAATTCCACGGAGTCTATTGAACCAACCGCTCAATCGCATCGGATTGACGCAGCCAGGATCGGAGCGTTGGCTCGAGACTTCGGGCCTTTAATTGCGCTGATTCTGCTGGCAATCCTGGGCTGGGTTTTAAATCCCAGCTTCGGTAGTTGGACTAACATTACTAACGTACTGACCCGAAGTGCGATCACGGGCATTATCAGTGTTGGCGCTACGTTCGTTATCGTTAGCGGGGAGATCGACCTATCGGTTGGGGCAATGGTGGCGTTGATCGCCAGCCTGATGATCATTATTGTTAATCAGGTTGCGGAAAGCACCGGAAACCTGATGCTAGCCGTTGCTGCCGGACTGGCAGCCGGCTTGATAATCGGTCTTTTCACCGGCCTGATCAATGGGATCCTGGTGACCAAAGGTAAAATTGACTCATTCATTGTGACCTTGGGGACCATGGGCATCTTCCGGTCACTCGTGATTTTCGTAGCTAACGGCGGCACCTTGACGCTCAATTCCGATGTCCGGGAAGCGTTTCGCCCAATTTATTATGATGCCTGGCTCAGCGTCCCGATCCCGGTTTGGGTCTTGGCCCTGGTAGCGGTATCCGGTGCGATCGTATTGGCGAAGACGCGTTTTGGTCGCTATTGCCGGGCGGTCGGCTCCAACGCCGACGTGGCCTTCTACTCTGCCATCAGGGTCGATCGTATCCGGCTGGTGGCGTTTGTCGTGCAGGGTTTCTGCGTCGCGCTAGCCACTATTCTGTATGTTCCTAGATTAGGTTCTGCCTCGTCCGGTACCGCCGTTGGCGGTGAGTTGGAAGCGATCACTGCGGTGGTGGTTGGCGGAACCGCGCTACGCGGAGGGTATGGCCGGGTATGGGGCTCGATTGCAGGGGCTCTGATTCTCACCCTCATTGGTAATATTCTGGATCTAACCAGTATTATCAGCGTTTATCTGAACGGCGCTGTGCAAGGCCTAATCATTTTAGGAGCTGCACTTTTGCAGCGTGGTAGCAGGAAGCGATAGTTAGTGAGTGTGCCCCAAACATGAACCTCAAAATAAAGTCATTAGTTGTCTCCCTATCATTGGGTGTCAGCGGCCTTATTGGTTTTAAGGCCGTTGCTCAAGAGCAAATTAAGATCGGTGTGTCTGTTCCGTCTGCTGACCACGGTTGGACCGGCGGAATCGACTTTTTTGCGCAACAAACCAAGAAGCGGTTAGAAGCTGCCTATAAAAATCTTCAGGTAGTTGTGGTTACTGCTACCAACGCCAGCGATCAAGCGAACACATTAGAGGACTTGGTGGCTGCCCAACAGATCAAAGCGCTAGTTATTCTGCCCTATGAATCAGCCCCCCTTACCGAGCCGGTCCGGCAAGTAAAGAAGAAAGGCGTTTTTGTCACTGTCGTCGACCGGGCACTAACCGACCCGAATATCCAGGATCTCTATGTCGCCGGTGATAATCCGGGAATGGGTAAGATTGCTGCCAAATACTTCGCCGATCGATTGGGCGGCAAGGGAAACATCGTTGTTCTGCGTGGGCTGCCGACTGTTATAGACAACCAGCGGTTCGACGCGTTTATGGATGGAATAAAAGGAACGCAGATTAAAGTACTCGACTCTAAATACGCTAACTGGAACCGCGATGACGGGTTCAAAGTGATGCAAGACTTCCTGACGCGGTTCCCGCATATCGATGCAGTTTGGGCACAAGACGACGATATTGCGTTGGGCGTTCTGGATGCATTACGGCAAGCTCATCGGGAAAAAGAGATGTTTGTAGTTGGTGGCGGCGGAATGAAGCAAATCGTGAAACGAGGCGAGGACAAGGACACCCTGGTGCCGGTCGATATCATCTATTCTCCATCGATGATCGCAGTTGCGATTGAAGTTACAGCGCTTCACTTTGTGGCTCAGCTCCCGGTCAATGGCCATTACATTCTGGATTCACCACTAGTCACACCGGACAACGCCGCGCAGTATTATTTCCCGAACTCGCCGTTTTGAAATAGGCACGGAAGCGCTACCTCTTTATGGCTGGGTGCGCCGCCGAGACGCTGATGCGGCCGGTAGTCAAAACCCTTGCGCGCACCCCTCCTCGCCCTTTTAAAGCGGCCTCGGCCCCAGGGCCGAAGGCGCGATCCATCCAATAACAAGGCCGGGATTCCTCTGTCCCATAAAGCCGAACATCGCCCAATATAAATTCCTTACCGATCAACTCGTTGAGGCGGACTCCCCGGGTAATGACGTTACGCCGAAAGACCGACGGTGGACGATTCCAAATATCAAGTTGGATACAAAGATCTTTGTAGACTTCTTCTTCAAAGAACGTGATCTGGCCCTTATACCTTTCCTTATAGTCAAAGAAGCGATCCCCCTCGACCCCCTTGCCGGCCACACACCAAATCGATTGAACCTCAACAATAGCATGTTGAGACGGTTCCCGACCGTGGTGACCGAAGAAATTATGGCCCGGCGAGACGTACAGGTGAGCTATTTCGAAAGCCGTCTGAACCACAGATACCCATCGAATAGCAGATAGCAGATAGCAAATAGCAGATTCCAGCGGATAGCCTTACTCAGTCCTGACCAATTTCTCGCTGTCCGCTATTTGCGATCTGCTGTTCGCAACCGAGCTTTACACGAGGTCGCGCCGTTTGCACGGCGCACGGAACATGCGTAGTTTTTACCTTGTGCCGATAGCTGGTTTTTTGGCTTCAGAGGGGGTCGCGGAGTTCACTATTCTGAGATACGTAACTGGAGAAACCCAGCGGCCCGCGAAGGACGACCTGACAATAGAAGAACCGCTGGAGATCAGCCTTAAGTTCCGGCGCGGTAGTAACTTGGTACGAAAGCCGTTGTCGATCACCATGCGGACTCCGGGGAACGATCGGGCCCTGGCGATCGGCTTTTTATTCACCGAGGGTATTATTCCAGAGCTTTCCGGATTGCTCGATGTCGAGCAGGAATCGGCGAACTCGGTAGTAATCTCATTGAACCAAGAGGTGAATCTGCAACGCCTTGAGCGTCACTTCTATGCGGCGTCCAGTTGCGGGATCTGTGGGAAAACCTCACTGGAAGCGCTCCGGATTAACAAAGAGATTTACCTTAACTCCCGGTCGCCAGTAGTATCTCCGCGCCTCCTGATCATGCTGCCGGAAATCCTTGCGCGGCATCAGGCGGACTTTGCCCACACCGGCGGCTTGCATGCAGCCGCTTTTTTTGATGCACGCGGCCATTTGCGAGGCGTTTGCGAAGATGTAGGTCGTCACAATGCGTTGGATAAACTGATCGGCACTGAACTTCTCGCGGGACGAACGGACTTTTCTGACCTGCTATTGCTAGTGAGCGGCAGGGCCGGCTTCGAATTGGTTCAAAAAAGTGTGATGGCCGGCATACCAATCATGGCGGCTGTAGGCGCCCCGTCGTCACTGGCAGTCGAGCTTGCCCAGCGCTATGGCATGACACTCATCGGCTTTCTACGAGAGAAACGGTTCAACCTTTACTCAGGTACTGCCCGGATTGCATCGGAAATATAAATTGGAGCGATTCTTCACCTTATTTTTGCTGTCGTTATGTCTTTCCAAGCCCATCCTAATCCGCCCGATCCCCTAAACCAAAAGGACTCGCTTCCGGTGGAGGACCAGAATGGCCGTCCGAGCCAGGGTTTTCCAGCACCAGATACCTTCGTTCCCGGCGCCCAGCCACCGCTGGAAGCGGAAAACGCAACCCAGAAAAATGTTCCCAGGTCGGCCGCCGGTCTTAAGGCAATTGCAACGGCAACCAAATACGTGATGGGTCGGATGGGCATCGTCAGGGGGACTTCTTCGCTCCTTCGCTTGAACCAGATCAACGGTTTCGATTGCCAGAGCTGTGCCTGGCCCAGCCCGGACGACCGCCGGCACGCGGCGGAGTTTTGTGAAAACGGTGCAAAGGCCCTGTCGGATGAAGGAACTCGGCGCAAGGTTACCCCGGAATTTTTCCAACGTTACAGCGTCCGCGAACTTCTGGATAAATCCGATTTCTGGTTGAACGAACAGGGGCGCTTGACCCATCCGATGGTGCTCCGCGAAGGAGCAACTCATTACGAACCAATCGCTTGGGATGAAGCGTTCCAACTGGTTGCCGGGGAACTGAACGCGTTGAATTCGTCAAATGAAGCCGCTTTCTATACCTCAGGCAGAACCGCGAATGAGACGGCCTATTTGTACCAGCTCTTTGCTCGCCAGTTCGGGACGAACAATCTGCCAGACTGCTCGAACATGTGTCATGAATCGAGCGGCGCCGCGCTTTCGGAGACTATCGGGATCGGCAAAGGGACTGTGACGCTGCACGATTTCGAGCATGCGGACGCCATCTTTGTGATCGGTCAAAATCCGGGCACTAACCATCCCCGGATGTTGACCTCACTCGAGCATGCGAAAAAGCAGGGCGCGGTAATCGTAAGCATCAATCCATTGCCCGAGGTCGGGAATTTCCGATTTAAAAATCCGCAGAATCTTAAGAACCCGGCTAAGGCGGTCTCAACCTTTGTTGGCCAGGGCGCGAAATTGTCGGATCTCTGGCTGCCCGTGAAGATCAATGGCGATCTGGCTTTGTTCAAAGGGATCATGAAAGAGATGCTCGCGGAGGAAGAGCGCACCGGAGTCGGGTTTGACCACGACTTTATTGCGAAATACACCTGCGGTTTCTCCGGGTTTCGCGACGCCCTCCAGCAAGCCGAGTGGGAACCGATTCTACAAAGCTCCGGCTTGGCCAGGGAACAAATCCGGGCAGCAGCCAGCGTGGCCCTGAATGCGAAGAGCATCATCTGTTGCTGGGCCATGGGACTGACACAACATCGCAATGCGGTCGCCACCATTCGCGAGGTCGTGAATTTCCTTTTATTACGGGGCAACATCGGCCGCCTCGGCGCCGGAGTTTGTCCTGTTCGCGGCCACAGCAATGTGCAAGGCGATCGCACGATGGGTATCTGGGAGAAACCCTCTCCGAAGCTCCTCGACCGCCTGGCTGCCCGTTACCAGTTCGAGCCGCCGCGGGAACCCGGTACCGACGTAGTCGACGCCATCAAAGCCATGCACCGCGGCCGGATCAAAGTCTTTTTTGCGCTTGGAGGGAACTTTCTCTCGGCGACTCCGGACACCGAGTTTACGGCGGAAGCGTTAAAACAATGCCGTTTAACTGCGCATGTAGCTACTAAACTGAATCGGGCACATTTGATCACGGGACGCCAGGCGCTGATTCTCCCTTGCCTCGGCCGCTCCGAGATCGATCAGAAAACAACCGGCGCCCAATTCGTAACCGTCGAGGACAGCATGGGAATTATTAATCCATCCCGAGGCCGGCTCCGGCCAGCTTCCGAGCACTTGTTAAGCGAGCCGGCTGTTGTATGCCAATTGGCAACCGCGGTTTTAGGAAATAAGAGCCAACTTCCCTGGAAAGACTGGGAGCAAGATTATGATCTGATCCGAAACGAGATCGAAGCTGTGATTCCCGGCTTCGATCATTTCAACGATCGGATTAAGAAGAACGTTTTTTACCTGCCTAATCCGCCCAGAGATCAGCGAGTGTTCCCTACTAAGACGAGTAAAGCCAATTTCACAGTTAACCCGATCGAAGGTCTGGATGTGGCGCCAGGCCAGTTCGTGTTGATGACCATGCGAACGCACGATCAATTTAACACCACGATCTACGGTTTGGACGATCGGTACCGCGGTATCTACAACGGTCGCCGTGTGCTCTTCATGAACCCGATGGACATGGCGGAAGCCAAATTGCAACAGGGCCAACCGGTTGATATCACCAGTCATTTTCAGGACCAGGAAAGAACTGCTTATCGGTTTCAAGTTGCTCCCTACTCAATCCCGCAAGGGTGTGTGGCGGCCTATTTTCCCGAAGCGAATGTTCTGGTTCCGGTGGGCAGCGTCGCCGAAATCAGTAACACGCCGACGTCGAAATCCGTGATCGTGACCGTTACGCCTTCTAATCAGGTTGAGACCGTTCCCGAGCGGATTCGGGATGAATACCGCGAATATCAGAACGTGACATTAGAGACGGTGTCAATGAAGAGGAGTTAGGAGCTGGGATCTAGCATCCAGGAGGCGCTGGGTTGATAGGAGCGTGGTCTAAGAGAAGACCGGGAGGGCGAGGCTACCCTGAGCTCCAGAACGCTTCGCGGAGCATTAGACCTAGTTCGAGTTACTGACCCGGTTACAGCCTAAACGGCCGAGTCGTTCAACCCAGGATGCGCCATTTCGTCCATAGGAACTAACCTGCGTTTAGGATGGCAAGGTTTGAGCGGCGCCGGCACCGGATCGCGCCCTTTGAAGCGGCTTGGCGGCGTTTCGATGTAATACCCGAAATGCCAAGAATTCTCCTAGCGAACCTTCAATTCTGCAATATAAGCAGCGTCCTCCTTCGCGAATGCAATCCAGACAGAATGGGTAGCGGGGTCGATTGCCAGGGTATGAGCACCAGCGGGCGTGGTTATGTCGCCTAGCGATTCGATGCCTTTCTCAGTCTCTTCCAGGACCGAAAGCTTTCCCCGCCCACTGGCACAATAGATCCGTTTGTTAGCCGGATCGAAGGCGATTTGATCAACTCCGAGCGCGATAGCGACAGATCCAAGACTAGCGCCAGTGGCGGCATCGAGCACGACTAACTCCCCGTTGCCTCCGGCCGAAAACAATCGGCGAGTTTGCGTATCGATAGCCAATCCATGCGGCTTTTCAGCAGGTAGAGTGGACCAGGCCCCTCGTATCGCCCTGTCATCCGGATCAATTGCCAACGTAATTGGCTGCGACTTGATGTTCTGAAAGATCCGGTTTGAAATCGAATCATACAAAACATACTCGGGCGCTGGCGGAACTTTGACAGTTCCGCGAATGTTCTGGGCCTTGGGATCGACTACCCACACGTCTTGTTCATCATCATGGTCGACGTAGACCATGCCGTTTTTTGGACAAAAGGTTAAGCTGTCCGGGGAACCCGGGAGCGTGACTCCACCAATGACTTGCAACGTGGTGCGATCAACAATGACCAACTTCTTTTGATCGCTAACGCTGACATAATAACAATTGCGGTCGACATCAATAGCGACACCTTGAGCAGCTCCAGTCGGTACGCTTTTGATTAATCTACCATCGGGAAGGTCAATCACGTCCAAGCTGCCATTGCCGGTATGATCTGCCAGCAGTCTATGTAATCGTTCATCTACTTGCAGGTAGTCAAATTTCCCTTTAGTGCCCACTACCAAAATGGGGTCAGCAGACTCCAGGGGTGCGCAAAACGCCTTTGAAAGACCGAAGACCAAGGCCAGTGGAATGCACGGAATCAGAACCCAAGCCCGCACCAATCGGCAATAACGTTTCATAATGTTGCGGTATGCTATAGAGCTCAGTTTCTGACGAAAGCAAGGACACGCTGCGTTTACCGTCCTGCCTGATAAATAGCTACGCACGATCAGGTGAATGAACCTTGCAGCAGTCAGCGACGCCCATAAGTTTGAACGATGCGTTGGCTTTGCTTGGTTTGCGCCACCGTCTTGATATCTGTGCGGTTACTAGCGGATCCGACTTCGCTGGATTCCCTTCCCGCTCCGGTTCAGACTACGTTGAAAGCTTTGCTTAAGGATCCAAAGGAAACGGTTGCCGGAGTGGAGACCTACCAATGGGGGCCCGCTGTCGTGTATAAGATCACCATCGCCCTGGAGGGCCATCCCTATTTGGAGGCGCATATTGGCGATACGGGCCGGCTCGTGCGCTGCGATCCTATTGAGAACGCGACCGGCGAGGATCAAGGCAGAGATGATGACGATCAGGCAAGTCCAAGCCCGAGTCCGCGCATCTGATCTGTTATCTGCTATTTGCTATCTGTTATTCTGCCGCCACGTCCTCGGGAGTATTCCAATTCCTGAACCGCCACTGCTCTTCGGCAGCGATCGGACAGGATTGGACTAGTCCGAGACACTGTAACTCTAGCGCAAACCGCCGAACGCTGCGTATTCCCTGTTCGAGGAATTTTCGCGTGACCTCAGCTGCCGCTTTGGGGTAAATGGCGACCATCGGCTCCGGTTGACGATCGACGATCGGCACCGCACCACAGCCCAAGTGTGTGTTCCGGATCAGCATCAATAGGAAGGCGGGATCAATCACCGCCAGATCAACGGCCAGAACCAGTAAGAAGCTCGAATGCGCCATTTCCAGGCAGGTAAAGATTCCTCCTAACGGTCCGCAGTCTGGGATCTGATCCGGTACAACCACGACATCTTCCGGATAGGCGAGGTCCGCCGGCCCCGAAATCAACAGCTCCCCAGGGCCCAGACAGCGCAAAACGTTCAGCTGCCGCTGCCAGAGGGGCATCTTGACCCCGTTCCAGGTGACCGGCAGCAGCCGTTTGTCTTGCCCCATCCGACGAGAGCGTCCGCCGGCAAGTAGAACACCAGAGAAGGGATATGGGGAGGAATTCAAGGGCGGGCGGAGTTTCAGGAGTTCAGAAGTTGGGGAGTCCGACAGGATACGGTACACTCATTGTCGAGAAACGCCCGAATATTGGCAATTGTAGGGCCGCACGGACGCCATCGGTAACAATTACCTTCGTGGTGGAAATTCTCAGGCTTAACCGCTTAAGCACGAGTACAATATTCTCTACCTGGTGTCCTGAACTCCTGAACTTTGAACTCCTCCCCATGTTAAACCGTATAGACACCAAATTCGCGGATCTTAAGAGAGACCGGCGCA
>JAFAVN010000146.1 GCA_019242435.1 Verrucomicrobiota bacterium
AGGGAAAGTATTATTCGGATGGAGGACCAAAACAATCGTCCGTTTTGTCATACAGTAAGGGGAATGCCGCCGATTTTTGGGATGCGAGTGCTGAGATGGTAGGAGTTTCTCAAGATGTGGTAACGGTCCAGCCAGAGTGGGTCAGAAATCCGCTGAAAAATCTTTCTCTAAAAGATGGTGTGAACCCCTAAGCACCTCGCACCGTCTATGGCGTCTCCGGAAGCAGGCGACTGCGCTACCGCGCTCTTTGCTTCCGAGTTGTCCATCTCATAGTCTTTCAATGAAGCAACCACAGCGTCAGCCGGAAGGGGATAGGAATGTACTCCCGTTGCAGGCCCGGGAAATTGAGAAGGCGAGGAAAGAGCTCCAGAAAACGCCAGACCGATTGAAAGGCTGACCTTTTCGCGAGGGTGCCAACCTGATTAACAAGCTGCCGCCTATCACGATCCGCGTTTATCATGTCTTCGGTGCCGTTTCTTCCCTTCAATCAACCTTGTGATCTCACAGTTTCGGAGATGTAAGGTCAGACACACCGAGAACTACAAAGCCGTAGACTCTGCCCATCGGGGAGCTATAGTCACTAGCTCTTCTCTGCGAAGGACTTGGATGCCGTGAAACCAGACCCCCCGGCGCACTTGGCAGGCTTGCGGCGCGATGATTCCCGCCGGCGCAGAGGTCTGTCCGGTTTGCACTTTACGAGGCGCTCTCGACAAGGAGCGTGAGACGGTCGAGTTAAAATGTTAGCCCGGCTCCTTCTTTGTCCGCGTTACGATTCGATCGTTACCCGGGAAGATGGAACTCCGCTTGAGCTGGGTCGCGGTGCGATGGGGGTGACTTACAAAGGGTTCGATATCGATCTCCGCCTGCCGGTGACACTAAAAGTAATCATCTTTTGGAATGCGCTATCCGAGCGGCTCGGGCTCTAACCTCAATTTCGCACAGAGGCTCATACCTCCCAGCAAACCCCGATTGATTGCCTTTCGCAGTTTAGCCGAGATTACGAGTAGCCTCATCAAACACCTTTGGGTCATCCAACGTTCGAGCGAGCATCATAGCCCCTTCGAGCGTAGCCATGATCCGGAGCGCGGTTTGGCGAGACGCGGCGGAGGGAGAACCGTACAGTCGGCTGAGGGCTTGAACGTTTCTTGTAAAAAAACGTCTCGCTTCCGCCGAGACCTCGGGCGGCAGATCACCGCTTTCTGCTCCTAAGACTCCACAAAGACACATTTGCCCGTGCTGGACGAGCGCTTTGCGAAAGACGGCTCGCCAATCCTCCGCGCTTTTCGCTTTGTCCAGGGCTGCTTCGAATCGATCGGTATAGCGGCGAGCGACTGCAGCTGCCAATGCGGGCTTAGTGGGGAAGTGATGGTGGACGCTGGAACTTTTCACGCCGACATCGGCCGCGATTTCCCGAAAGCTAAAACCCTGGTAGCCGGAGGTGCGAATACGCCGCTCGGCGGCATCCATAATTTCGGCGGCTTTCTCGGAAATTGCGGTGGTTGGAGGTGGCATAGAATTGTCGTTAAAAAATATCGCTTGCCTAAAATGAAGACGAAGGTTAATCAGTCTATCTATCGATAGATAGAATACGCCAAACACAAAATAATACTACCATGAGATTCAAAGATAAAGTCGCCGCAGTGACTGGCGGCGGTTCAGGCATCGGCAAGGAAGTGGCTAAGCGCTTTGTCGTCGAAGGCGGCAAAGTTTTTATCAATGGTCGTGAAGAGAGAAAATTGAAGACCGCTGCAGTTGAGATTGATCCAACCGGTGAAAACGTCGGCATTTATCCCGGTGATATTGCCCAGCCCGCTGTTGGCCGGGAGCTAATCGAAGCGACTATCAAACGATTCGGAGCCATCGATGTGCTGATTAATAACGCTGGCGTGTTCAGGCCGAAGCCTTTCCTCGAGCTGGAAGAAAGCGACTACGATTGGTTTCTCGATACGATCCTGAAAGGAAAGTTCTTCACCGCGCAGGCAGCTGCGAAAGCGATGAAAGCGCAGGGACGTGGGGGAGCGATCGTTCATACGGGTTCTCTCTGGGCTATTCAGGCGATCGGTGCCACTCCTTCGTCGGCCTATTCGGCCGCCAATGCTGGAGTCCACGCTTTGGTGCGCAACCTCGCCATCGAATTGGCTCATGATCGCATCCGCATCAATGCAGTCGCTCCAGCGGTGGTTGAAACGCCCGTCTACCGCACATTCCTGAGCTCGGAAGAGGTGAAGGAAATTCTTCCAACCTTCAATGGCTTTCATCCATTAGGGCGAAATGGCCAACCAGTGGATGTTGCGGAAGCGATCTTGTTTTTTGCTTCGGACCAAGCCTCGTGGATCACTGGAACCGTACTACCCGTCGATGGAGGCGTTACCGCCGGGCGCCAGTAGGGGAAGAAGAATTGGCCGGCGTAACCCGGCGGAAGAGGAAAGGCGATCGGCCGCTTATCTCATCTTCGTCGGGAGGAGCGCGCAGCTGGATTTGGTAAGACTCCGGAGTACGGTACCCTCAAGCGATGAAACGAAAGAGGCCGCTCCTGTTCAGCCACCGATTAATTTTCCAAACGGGCCAGTATTTTTTGTTAGTTGCCGACGAGTTTTTGAAGCGTTGCTACTCACGGGACGCGATCACGTTTATATGCAATGCAGGTTTGGACCGCTAGTACAAGGCCGGCAAGCGGTTCTTTTGCTAATTTCCAGCCACTTCGTGCCTGGCGCTAGCCAGAAGCTATAAGGGCATCGAGTGGTATGAGGCTAAACGTCGGCCGCTTGCTTCCCGGATGGCCGAATTACCTGCAGGATAGTCGCGACCAATTCATCAGGATTTATGGGCTTGGCTATATAAGCCTGAAACCCGGCGCCCCGGGCTCGGGTTATGTCTTCGGCCAGTGCAAAAGCAGTGCAAGCTATCGCCGGTAGTCTGCCAATTTCTGGCTCTAGAGCTCGTACCTGTTTCAACAATTCGTACCCATCCATCTGCGGCATCGCCAGGTCGCACAACAAAATATCTCGGCGTAAATTTTTGAGCGCTTCGAGCGCTTCCTTGCCGGAACTAACAACGGTCACTTCCGCGCCATTGCGTTCGAGTATAACACTGAGAAACTCTCTTGTATCGTCGTGATCGTCGACGGCTAATATCTTGAGATTTCTAAGCCTTCCTGCGAACACCCCGTTTTCTTGTAGGGTCTGCACGCTTCTCAAGAGGTCGCGATTCGGCTCCCCCAATGCGATCAGTGGAAGCTGGACTATGAACGTACTACCTAGGCCCGGACCGTCACTCTTGACGCTGATTGATCCGCCATGCAACTCGACCAGGCGCTTTGATATCGCCAAGCCTAATCCGAGCCCAGGATCTGTATGCGAGCCCGGCTCACCCTGGGCGAAGGGTTCGAAAACCCGATCGATAAAGCCCGGAGATATTCCAATTCCCGTGTCTTTAATCTCAACAACGGCGGTTCTTTCCGTTCTGGTTAAAGAGACGGACACAGTTCCTCCCTCAGGCGTAAATTTAAGCGAGTTTCCGAGAATATTAGTCACAATTTCCTGCAGTCTTACAGGATCTCCTCGAACGTTGAGGCTCCCATCTTGATCTTGTAATATGCTTATCAGTCTGATCTTTTTATTTCCGGCCTCGACTGCAAAGGCTTGGATACTTGAACTCACGATCTGATTCAGATCGAGTGGTTGCAACTCCAGAGAAAGCGCACCGGCGGCAATTCTCGAGACGTCCAGAAGTTCGGAAATAAGCTTGCTCAATGCATTCGCATTTCGCTCTAGAACATCCAGCCCCTGAGATAGAATGTTTCGATCATCTGGCGACTGTTTCATCAGTCCGCTCCAACCCAAAATTGCTCCCAGCGGGGTTCGAAGCTCATGAGAAAGGGTGGCTAAAAAGTAATCCTTCGCCTTGTTAGCTGACATCAGTTCATCTGCGGCCTTTTGCAGCTGATCTTGCGTCGCTTTGTGTAAGGAAAAATCGCGAAAGATCAGAACAACTCCATGCAGCGACCCGTCCTGCTCACGGATCGGCGCGCCGGAGTCGTCGATTGGAATCTCCCGACCGTCGCGAGTGATCAAAAGCGTATGATTCGCTAGACCCGCAATGACTCCTTGGCGAATCACTTTTGTAACGGGACTCTCAACCGGTTGCCGCGTTAGTTCATTCATGATCCGGAAGACCGTTTCGCACGGTTTACCGATGGCCTCGCTTAACGTCCATCCAGTAAGTTCTCCCGCGATTTTGTTCATGGTAATTATTTCTCCGTCTGCGTTTGTGACGATTACTGCGTCTCCAATGCTTAGCAGCGTTACTCGGAGAAGTTCCTTCTGGCGCTCGGTCTCGCTCAAAGCAGCAGTTCGACTCTGCCCCTCCTGCCGAATCCGACGATATGCCCAAAACACAAAGGCCAAGTTAAAGAGAATGACCAGACCGAACACGAGATTGCGTTGGAAAATGCTTTCATCGAAAGCCCGTTGGCCTATGGCTATGGCATTCTTTTCGTGATCCTCGACCCGAGATGCGCCCATTCGAATCTGGTCCATAAGATCCTTCCCACGATCAGACTGAACGATTGCCAGTCCCTCGTCATGTTTGCCTTGGCGCGCTAGATCGACGGTTTCTCGTAGTTCCGCCAACTTCTGCGGGATTAGGTCGATCAACTGGGAGAAATCCGAGGACGTCCGTTCCTGCGAATCCAGGCTCATCGTTAGTTTTGCCAGAGCCTCTCCGATTCGCTTTTGAGCTTGGTCGAAAGGAGCTAAATACGCCTCGTTCCCGGTCAGTAGATAACCTCGTTGGCCAGTTTCGGCGTCTTTTAAAGTGGAGAGGACAACATTGAGCTCATCAGTCGCACTCCTGCGCGTGGAAACTTCTTTTTCTTTACGCAGTGCTTGATTTCCCATCCAGTAGATCGCGCATAGGCTCAAAACGAGCAGCAAGACAATTGCTGCGAAGGACAAGCTTACTTTGCTTCTTATCTTCAAGTCGCTCAGCTTCTAATCTGCACCCTTCATTCTCGTCTTCAATAGCTTCCGGAAGGTTACGCGGCCACTGTCTCAATGGCCGCATTGACGAGTTCAAAGGTTTATGAGCTGAGTTCGAAAATACGAAGGAAAGCGGCCTTCGCTACTAGCCCTGCCGGCCCCTCCGACTGAAACTTCGGTTGGAGTTCGTCCAGTTCGCTAGCGACCGGAAAATATGCCCTTATATATTTTTCGTTTGGCAGCAAAGGAGGCTGCCGAACAGCAAAGCCGGGACAACCGGCGTTACCGGCTTTTTTGGGTGTCAGGCAGGTTCTCGCTCAGACGCTCATCTGTTCGGCATGGACGCTGATTCGCGTTCTCGTCTGACTTTGGCAAAATAAACGCCTCGCCATAGGTTCTCGGCTTCAATTGCTTCTTCGCCTTCGTTCGCAAGCCGCGGCTTTTAGATTGCGGATGCTTAGACATCGTTTTTGGTATTTAGTTGTGCTTCTATTCCATTTGGCTGAGGCCACCAAGAGGAGGTCCATTCTGCCGTCTTTAGTTTGAAGAAACGCCGTCCTCCGTCTGAGCCGGTCAGTTGTTTTCCGGCGCTTTCCTGCTGGTTTTGCCGCTTTCGTCGATGTCGACGTCTTCCCGTCGAACACTCTCCTGAACGGTCCGTTCTTCTGTGCCTTCAGCCTTGCGGACCCGGACCCCTCCTGTTACCTGAGTTGTCTTTTCGACCACAGGCTCTTCTTGAGTAAGAGGTACTTCAATGTGCTCCTCCTGGAACTGCTTACTGCCAGACGGCATGGTTTCCCCAGGGTTCACCCGTTCGATCACGGCGTCTTCCCTCTTCAGCTCCACCGGCACTTGCACCTGCTCCGTAGTTATCTTCTTGTGGAGCCTTACCTCACCGGCACCGACGGTTCTTTTTCCGACATTGACTTCTTCTTTGGACAAGGGCACTTCGGCAACGACGTCACCTGCATTTTGACCAGAGCCAGTCAGTCCTTCTGCCGGAGGTTCAGCTTCAGCGCGAGGCAGTTGCTCTTGAGACTGCTCTCTTGCTTCTGCTGCTGCTCTTGAACTCGCAGACCGGATGTCATCTTCCCTGATCTCACCTCTCCAGGCTCCAGTTTCTTGTCCTCTGTTCTCGATAAACTCCTTAAACCGTTCAAGGTCTCCCTGTACGCGGCCCGACGGAATTCCGAAGGCGTCTCCGGTCTTTTCCAATAAACCCTCGGGTTCATACTCGATCGTCGCCGTCACTCTCGTCTGGTCAGGACCGACAGCTTCGAATGTTACTGTTCCTGCGTTCAGAGTGCCATCCGTGCTGCTCCAAGCGATCCTTTCATCAGGAACTTGCTGAGTGATCTCGGCTTCCCACTCTTTTACCTTCGCGCCGATCTTTGCTCTCCAGAAGAGGCGTTTCTCACCTTCTTGGCGGACTTCTTCGATGCCTTCCATGAATTGTGGAAATTCCTCAAATTGGGTCCACTGATTGTAAACCGTGTGAAGCGGGACGTTAACTTCTACTGAATGGGTAGTTGCAGCCATAAGACAAAACTCCTTGTAAAGATTGATTTCTTAGCCGGTTCGCGATGCCGAAGAGGAATGGTTCTTTTCCACTTACAATTGTTGAGAAATTTCAATCGTTTTAACGATCGATTCCTAATCGCAATAGCAGACTGCTATTTCAGAACAGCAGGCCCAGCCAAGGCCTTTCAGGCGAATTGGGGTTGTAACTTATTAATATTTCAGAAAGAAGGTTATGAATGAGACAACCGGTCCAGAGGAATTCCAAGACAAGATAAAAGAAGCGAAAGAGGCCGCTGGAAGTGCGGCGGATCAGGCTCGTCAAGCCCAAGAGTCAGCTCGAAAATCGTTTGAGAGGTACGTACAAGAACAGCCGGTTCGCGCAATATTAACTGCGTTTGGAGCCGGGGTTATCCTCGCTTTGTTAATGCGTAAGTGAGTCGGCTAGGACAAGTGAAAGATGTCTCGGTTGGGTAGAGCCGAGCCTTCCCGTGATTGCGAACTGCTGGTTCCGATCGGGGGAAAGGCAATCCTTCACCACTGAGGTTTAGGAAATGATACATGAACCTGAATTTCTATAGATCCGGGAAGGTCTCGGTCGCTTAACAGTACCGCAGTTCCCCGGGCATCCGAGTCTGCCCACGCGTCATATCCCGCACCGGATGTATGGACAAATGCGAGCAACATCACGCCTAGCCGCTTCCGCAAATCGTCATATCTTGGGTCCTTGTCAGAGGTTTGTTGAAAGTATAAGCGGTAGTTGTATGCAGGTTGGTTAGCTCCGCTGTAATAGACCTCCTCGAGTTGAGCTGCATAGGCACCCCCGAATATAAATGCGCCTGCGTAGATCTTTCTGAAGCGAAAAAGCGGGTAAGGACCGGTGGCCCCCTCCGTCTTGGTCAGGTTGCCGCGCAACTCGAGAAAACCGGAGCTACCGGCTTTGAGCACATGCTGCATGCCATCTTCAAAGGTGTCCTTAGCGGGCGGTGGGGAAGCTGGAGGTGCACTCGATGACGCCATCGGTGACGGCTGGGGAGGTGAAGCCAAGGGGGCCGTCGGCGAGGCCAAAATTCCGGGTCTGGTCAGTACGATCGGAGTAGGAGTGACAGCCGGCGCTGGCGTTGGCATGGGCATCAACACTGACGGCGGCGGCTGCCGGTGGCATTGGGAAACCAGGTAGCCTCCACCACTGAGTATACCTGCCGCGACACCCAGTGGTAAGCTACGTCGAGCGATCTTAATAACTAGTTTTCTTCGCCTGTCGCGAGCGTCCGCCAATGCCTGGTCATGATCGGTCGGACGTTGTACTTCAGGCATATTAATCCCACTGCCTTCTTTATCCCACCCGCGGTGCTGCTGCAAATGTTCAAGCAAGCAGACGCGCTTGGTTTGGTATTCGATCCCTGTCCCGCCGGCATGGCGATGGAAGACTCGGCAGGCGCCGCTGCCAGGCCTGTCTTCCGGCAGATGGGCGATAAGGAATTGAAACTGGCCGCTGGCAAACAACAGGCAAGAATCGGATTAGTAACGCTTGAGAGTCGATCTACCGAGAGGAACTACTGGCCCGGGAAATTGAGAAGGCCAGGAAAGAGCTCTAGAAGTCTAAAGCGATTGCATGTTCCACGAAGTCATGGACTGGAACTGGCGAGAAGCTATAATCCTCTGCGAGGCGGCCCCTTGCGAAGGACCTGGATTCGGTGAAAACACACCCCCGGCGTACGTGCCAAGCTTGCGGCGCAACGATTCCCACAGGCGTGGGGATCTGCCCGGTTTGCGCATTCCGAGGGGCTCTCGAGGAGGGACCAGAGACCCTCGAGCTAAATATTAACCCGACTCTTTCGCCGACGGCATTACGGTTCGATCACTACCGGATCCTCACACGGGAAGATGGAACTCCGCTTGAGCTGGGTAGAGGAGCGATGGGAGTCACCTACAAAGCGATCGACATCAATTTGCAGGTTGCCGTGGCTTTGAAACTGATTAACGCGCGGCTGATCGGGGATGAATCCGCCGATCGACGATTTGTCCGAGAGGCGCGGGCTGCAGCCAGCGTGCGTCACCCGAACGTTGCTTCAGTGTTTCACCTTGGAAAGCGCCGTAATAATTATTTTTACGCAATGGAATTTGTTGAGGGACAGACGCTCGAGAATCTGATCAAGCGCTCAGGTCGACTGGACGTGAATCTAGCTCTGGAAATCGCGGCGCAAGTTGCCATGGGTCTGGCAGCGATTCATGAACAGAATCTAGTGCACCGCGATATCAAACCTACGAACGTCATGGTTCGGCTCAAAGGGCGAGGGGTTGCAACGGTAAAAATTATCGATCTCGGGTTAGCTAAGCCGATAGGTGAAGAGACGGCCGGAACTGCGATCTCCATCCAAGGGGCATTCGCCGGAACTCCGGAATTCGCCAGTCCCGAGCAATTCGCGGGGGTCGGCGCGGACATTCGATCGGATCTTTATTCTCTGGGTGTAACCCTTTGGAAAATGCTAACTGGGCAGCTACCGTTTCGCGGTTCCCCGCCAGAGGTGATGTATCAGCATCGGCACGGGTCCTTACCCCTCGATCAGCTTGGCGATCTTGCGCAGCCGGTTGGTCTTCTGCTTGAGACGCTTCTCGAAAAAGAACCGGTAAATCGTTTCCAGAACCCGGCCGAACTTTTAAAGGCAATGCCAAAAATAACCCAGGCTATCGAAACCGGTCGTATAATTACTCACCGCAGCTTGGGCAAAATATTCCCTGCCAAATCCTACAGCGCTGCGCGTAAGCGTCCGGTAAGATCTGGTCCGAAGAAGATTTCCCTGGCCCGATTGCCCGTTACCGGCAGTGACCTATTTGGCCGGGAAGAGGATATCTCCTTTCTGGATTGTGCTTGGGCGAATAAGGAGATCAACGTCGTCACTATTGTTGCCTGGGCCGGTGTGGGGAAGTCGACGCTCATTAACCATTGGCTGCGAAGAATGGCCGCTGACCAGTATGGGTTCGCAGAGCTGGTTTTCGGTTGGTCGTTTTACCGACAGGGCACCAGCGGAGAGACTTCGTCCGGCGACGAATTTCTTGATGCGGCTCTCAGTTGGTTTGGCGATCCGGATCCGCGGCTCGGAACGGCCTGGGAGAAGGGTGAGAGACTCGCGAAACTGGTCGCGAATCACCGCACGTTGCTAGTGCTGGATGGTTTGGAGCCGCTGCAAAACCCACCTGGCCCACAAGAAGGGCGGTTACGTGACCCTGCTCTGCAGGCGCTGTTGCGCGAGCTGTCGGCCTTCAATAGGGGGCTTTGTGTCATTACCACGCGAACCCCGGTTGCCGATATTGCGGATCACGAGCGCACCTCTGCGCTACGCCGCGACCTGGAGGAACTGTCCAGCGGTGCCGGTATAAAGCTGTTGCGAGCGCTTGGCGTCAAGGGCGACGAAGCAGATCTGCGAGCCGCCAGCCAGGAGTTCGGTGGGCATTGTCTCGCTCTAACGCTATTAGGCAGTTATCTGAACGATGCGTACGATGGAGACATTCGTTGCCGCAGCGAAGTGTCAGGGCGGCTTGGCCACGATGTCCGGCAGGGAGTCCTGGTTCGGAAAGTAATGGAATCTTACCAAACTTGGTTGGGTGAGGGTCCCGAGTTGTCCGTTCTTCGCTTGGTAGGCCTATTCGATCGCCCAGCCGACCAAAAGGCGCTCGAAGCCTTGATGAAGCCGCCAGCTATCTGCGGCCTAACAGAATTTTCGATTGATCTGAGCCCGAACGAGTGGCGAACAATTTTAGGAAAATTGAGAAGAGCGAGGCTCCTTGCTCCCGAGGATCCGTACGGGCCCGGCTCAGTGGATGCTCATCCGCTGGTTCGTGAATACTTTGGTGAACAACTGCGGCTGCAGCGGACCGAGGCCTGGAAGGAGGGCAATAAGCGCCTTTATCACTATCATCGGAAGGTCGCGCCGGAACTTCCTAATAACTTCAAGGAAATGGAGCCGCTTTTCATGGCAGTGATCTGCGGGTGCAATGCTGGGCTATATCGCGAAGCGCTGCACGAAGTTTACATTCCGCGGATCAAGAGGGGCGACGCTTCCTATGCCGCCAAAGTCCTGGGTGCGCGGGGAGCATTGCTTTCGGCATTGGCACATTTCTTTGAGCAGGGCCGCTGGGGTTCATTCGCAGAAGCAGGCGAGGACGCGCGAAATCTTTTGCCGGCGGAAGATCAGCTTTTCGTCCTGGTGGAAGCGGGACTACTTCTTACTTATGCGCGCGGAATGGGAGCACCGGAAGCGCGAATCTGCTATGAGCGCGCTGAAGCATTGTGCTATTCCCTTAATCGGCCCGAGCTTCTCTATCTGGCTCTGACAGGTCAATGGCGCTATTCTTTCATGAATGAGAAGCTCGACGCGTCATTACACTTGGCCAAACGAGTTTATTCGGTGGCGAAGGAGCAGAACAGCCGAATCCTAATGATAGGCGCTTGTCGCTCCTTGGCGTTCTCGTTGTATCACCTGGGCGAATTCGAAGCAGCCAGCGAAGTAGCGAACCACGGTGTCGAGCTTTGGCGCTCGGGAGTCGCTTCCCTTCAGGTCGAAGACATGAACGAGCCGGTGGTGCCTTGTGTTATCTATACAGGCCTTTGCAAATGGCACTTCGCGCAGATTGCCTCTGGCCAAGCAACCATGGCCGAGGCGACCTCCCTTGCCCAAGAGCTGAATGATATGCACGGCTTGACGGCGGCCTTGCTCAGTAAAGCGCTTTTTGCTTATTACGAACAGGATCCCGGCCCGGCAGAGCGATTTGCATCCGAGGTGATAGAAATCTCCATTCGTCAGAGTTTTGCGACTTGGCTCACGTTGGGGACGGTTATTCGTGATTGGGCGCGCAATGCCATGGCTAGCACAGCCGAAGGGATTCTACGGATCGAAGAGGGAATACTTCGCGCCGGGGCGAACGGATCGATTCGATGGTTACCGTATGGCCTCGCCATGAAGGCCGAAGCTTTACATTTAGCTGGTCGCACTCCCGAAGCTTTAGAAGCGATAATGCAAGCCGAAGAATTAACGGAGAGATCTAAAGAACGGTGCTGGTCCGCCGAGCTGTACCGGCTCCGCGGCGTATTTCTGGCAGCGATCGGAAATGATCAAACCCAAATCGAAGCTTCATTTCGGGCCGCGATCAAAATCGCCCAAGAACAAAAATCGATTTCTCTGCTTAGGCGAGCGAAGGATTGTTGCGCAGAGTGGCGCGCGGGCAAGGCCTCGGAGTTCCAGGGTAATTTGGGGCATGGGTCGCGCAACCGGCCTCCTTGTCCCGGAGGGATTACCTGATCGCAGCCCGACTCCGCAAGGCCTACGTCGCGACCTACGATCAGGTGGTCCCTCCGGGACAGGAAAGATTTCTCTGGGGGATGGCAGAGAACGCTCCCAACACAAGAGATAACATCTATCGGAAGCCACGGCGCAAGCCTTATCGGCGCCGGCAGAAGAGAGGCGAGCCAACTACCAAAAACCTGGAAAGTCTGTTCCGCTTCTAAGATTACAGGCTCTGGAAGACCATTGGGTAACCAGAGGCTATTGAACCGCTCTCGTTTCTGATCGCCGCAAAGACTGCATCCTGGGCCGCATTGTGCGAATCATAACCAGTTTCAAAAGCAAACTTTGCCTCATTGTTTTTGTAGTAGCACGCTATCCCGATCCAACCGGGTTTGTCGCCAGTGATCTCTACAATGTAGCCGGTCGCTTTATGATCAATGTATGCCGTCATGTCCGCGGACCACTCGCAGCTCTCCACGCTCAAGCCATTGGCCTTGATGTATTGCATCAGTCGATCCCGTGCCTCGGCCAAGGCGGTGGTACTAGAGATTACTGCCCCATCGGAATGGATCTCAACATATTGCACGTAGTTGTCCCGGGCATATCTAACAATACCATCTGACCAGGGCACGACGTGATGGTAGCAACAACATGCCCAACCCGCCAATGCGGGGTGAGCCAAACAGCACGAAACGACCATCAAAAGCAGTCTTTTCATAGCCCCTCACCGTTCGCGTGACTATCTGCAGCGACTCGCCAAATGTTCATGGTTTGAAGAACACACGATCTTGCAGAAAAACTCTGTGACTGGTAAACCAACGAAAAGGAGCGAGCCTTATCGTAACTTCGATAAGTCCGGCCTTAATTCGATCGACTCGTGAGGGTTCCGGGAAATCGAAGTTCAGTTCTTCAGTAATCGCTAGAAAGGCATCCTCCAGGTTAACCAGCTCTCCGGGATTCGTGTCTTTCGGCGCCAGAGAATTTGGAGCTTCCATCGGGTGCCGCGAAGACGCCTGGCTTCCGACCGCCTGGTCTCGATCTTGTTCCGGCACTGATTCGCGGCCTGTCTCCAGGAACGGCGTCATGGAAGATCGGAACTGCTCTCGCAGCTGTACGTAGCAAGTCAAAGTAAACATGGGTTCCATATCACTAGGATTTCTTCCCAAAGCTTCATCGTTCGGGTTCGAGCGCTTGCATCTGACTGGTATTTCAGCCGTGCTATGCTCTACAAATCAAATTGCGTGCGAGGTCATTTCCGACGATCAGAACCTTCAACTCCTTCATTAACTCCTCTTCCGTCTTGCTCAGATCGATCTTTTGGGCATATGGCTGCGGGTGGTATTCCAATCCTGTAGGCCAATACACCTCAATCATGTTGCCTTCCGGGTCCTCAAAATAGAATGCGAATGATACACCGTGAAGGAACTCGAATTTGATGGGAATGCCATCTCCCACAATCTTCCGGTAAAACCGTTTCAATGCGCCAAGTGACCCAACTTTGAAAGCCCTATGTGCAAGTTCAGGATTGCTGAACATTGCGATATGGTGGGATTCTTCACGTGGACGGCTGCTCAGGAAGGCAGACGCACCGAGCGGGTGACTCGCATCACTGCAGTCAACGATTTGCATGCCCATAACGTGACGGTAAAACTCGGCCAGTGAAGCTGGATTCTTGGCATACATACCGACGTGAGATAGGCCAATGATCTCTAGATTATCGTTTTCGCAAACTGGCGTTTTCGCGAATGATTCTGTGATCGATTCGCTATCATTCATGGTTGTCTCTTTCCCTCGGTGTGCTCAGTTGTTGTCTTTTCCATGGTATCTCGTGTTGGTAATTGTTTGGCGCACCGTCATGCAACACCATCCATAAGAACGACAACGGTGTTTCGCGATGATCAGTGCACTTGTCTGCAAAAAATGCCGG
>JAFAVN010000149.1 GCA_019242435.1 Verrucomicrobiota bacterium
CCAACCGCATAGATCTCGTCGCGCAACCGGCGGCCTATCGTGGCATCAAGGAAACCGTCCGGCGCCTTTTGAAAAACGGAAGCCATATCGGCGGCGATTGCATCCGCCCAGGCATAACCGTAGTAGCCGGCATCATACCCCCCGAAGATATGCCCAAACGAGGCCAGCGTAGCCGACGCGGGATCAACCGGGAAGAAAACATCATCCAGAATGGAATTAGCATAGCCGTTCAAGTCGCGACTCTGCTCAGCAGTCAGCGGCATATGCAGTTTCAAATCCATGATGGCAAAAGCAAGTTGGCGGCGATACCAGCTCGCTTTAGTGGCCAGATCGGCATCCTTCAGTTTCGTCAAAACCTCGGCCGGAATTTTCTTGCTCGGATCGCGGTAATCGGCAGCGAAACTATCGAGAACTTTCTTATCCCAGGTGAAGTATTCCAACATTTGGGACGGCGCCTCTACGAAATCCTGCGGTACACTCAACCCCGAAAGCCTCGCATAATTGACATTAGTTAGAATAGCGTGCATCGCGTGACCAAACTCGTGGAAGATAGTGGTTACCTCCTCGTGATCCAACAGCGATGGCTGGCCACCCGAAGGAGGTGGAAAATTACAGATGAGCGCTGCTGTAGGCCTTTGGTACCTTCCGTTAGTTAACAGTTTGCCGTCGATGCCGGTAAAGGTAGCGAAATGGTTAAATTTTCCCGGCCGAGGAAAAAGATCCATATACAGCAGGCCCAGTGGCTGCCCGGTAGAAGCGTCGATGATGGCGAAAAACTTGAGGTCATCTACATATTTGGAAGGAGGATCAATCGGCTGAATGGTGATTTTGAAGATCCGTTCGTAGACGGCGAACATGCCCTGCAGAACTCGATCCATCGGGAAGTAAACTCGCAAGGCTTCTTCGTCGACTTGGAACTTTTGTTTTTGGAGTTGGTTGGAAACGAAATACCAATCCCAAATATGCAATTCCGGATCGGTCGAACCGGGGAAGCTCGCCTTGATTTTCTTAAACTCGGAGATTTCGGATTCGTATTTTGGTTGAAGACCGACCTTCAGTTTCTCCAGGAACTCGAGAGCATTATTTCCGGACTTGGCCATGCGCGTCTCGGTCTGGTAGTCAGCCCAGGATTGGTAGCCAAGCAAACTGGCCAACTCCGCCCGGAGCGCGATTACTTTGGAAGCAATCAGCAGGTTTTTGTCTTTGGCCCGGGTATCGCGGGCAAGCTGTAGCCTTTTTCTCGTGTCCTCTTTGACGCAGTTGGCAGCAACCGTCATAAACTGAGGAGTGACGTTGGCATCCACGGTGTACTGGTCCTCTCCCGTCTTGAGCTTGGCCAAGAAATCCTCCGGCACGCCTTCGAGGTCTGCTTTCGAAAAAGTCACTTTGGCCGACGCATTGTTACTGTTCACCCCAAAATGAGTCTCGAGAAAAGCGATCAGTTTGCGGATGCTTTCGACTTTCTGCTGCTTGGCATCGTCCAGGGCCATGCCCGCTCGCTTATAATCGCGGAGGGTAAATTCCAATAACCGTGCCTCCAACGATGGGAGCTGAGGTTTCGTATCCGCGTAGGATCGAATTGTGCGATAGACGTCCTTTCGGTAATCGATCCCAACGCTAAAATCATTGAGTTTCTGCTCGGCATCCAGAGCCGCCGCTCGCATTTTTGCGTCCGGATGGGCTTGTTCGATAATATCGATGCGGTGACGGGTTGACCCTAGTTCGAACGCCATATCGTCCAGTGCGCGGACGGTGTTGTCGAACGTCAGTTGCTCAGGAGTAAGTTCCCCGATTTCATCCAGTTTCTGGGCGGCGGCCTTGATAGCCTCGTCGACATGCTGCGTGATCTGTTCGGGTGTTGTCTCCCAATCGACAGCCGTAAGTACAGTTCCGAAGCGGTTAGCTCGTTCCTGGAGGGCGGCTAAGCTAAGCTTTGGGTTTTCCGAAGGTTGGGCGGTTTGGGCCAGCCCGCTAAGCGGAACCAGCAAAACACCAACGGTCCGTACAAATGTTTTCATAACGAGGATCAATCGAGGACGCGCTCGCCGCCGATCGAACCCGCAATATGGATGGGTGAGAGGCGCTTGTAAAGTTGAGCGCGTTCGGGCGTTCGGCGCCTGCGCACGAGGGTTTAGCGGATGGTGCGTTGGCGGCGTATCGAAACGCGATTCGATGGAGCGAAAATCTCGGCGCGCTCGGCGGCCCGTCTTATCGGCTTTACACGCCGGATTTGAGCCGTGACTCTACGGTAGAAACTGTTCGGCACTTCGCCAAACCCGCCGCTACTACGGGAAAACACCGGGAGAAAACAAGCGGTTCAGTCGTGGCTCAAGTCCGGCTCAGACGCAATTCGTGAAATGGTTGCCCTCGCGTTCGCCGAGATTTGCGCCCCACCATGACCGACTCCGGTACGCGTCGGCGTATCGGCGTCCGGGACCCATACGGATGCGCGTATAACCGCATTAGCTCGGGTTTGCGCAGACACCGCATCGCTCAAGACTTACGCCGCGATTGGCGGGAAAGCTTTTGAATGGCGTCGCGCAATTCAGCAGCGCGTTCGTACGCTTCGTCGGCAATGGCTCGCTCCAGGTCGCGTTCCATCAGTTCCAACGGACTCAGCGGCATATTCTCTCGGACTTCCTCCAGCCATTCATTCAGGAAAGCCAGCTCAGAACTGCTCTCTATCCATTCAGGCTGATTAATTGATCGATAAAAACTTTCGATCTGCCGCTTACCGCCTTCGATTACGCGAATCGCTTCTCCGATCCGCTCCCCTTGAATCTCGATCGAAGCGCGGGCACGCGTATTCATCATGATCATATAGGGACGGAACTGTTCGAAAACCCATTTTGCATCCTCTTCGGGCGCATGCTCGGACACAAAGTCGCACAACTCCAGATTACGTCCGGTGTCACGGATAACATTCGTATAATCCTGCAATTGGAACAGGCTAAGATATCGATGGTAATACTGTACGGCCTCTTGTTGTAGCGCCACCAGGTCACCTTCGCTCAATTCGTAGACGCTGCCCTGAGTCTGGGCAGCGTCTACCCGCGACTGATGATATTGCAACAACGATTCGTACCCGAAGGGCCGCTCCCCATCCGGCCGGCCTTGCATTTCCATCTGGATTATGCCGAGATCAATCCGAAGCTGTACCTTTTCTCGGCCGTCATTCCCGCGGATCTTTCTCGCTTTTACCTGTCCCGGTTCGTGCGGCCATCCGTCCAACAAATTGTTTAAGTCCAGATTGCTCACTCGCCGGAATATCGAAACGAGCTAGTAAATTGTCAAAAGCCTGCGCAGTCAGTGATCAGTGCGAGCGCCGAGAAACGCTTGGGTAGCGGCGACCGTCCCAATACACGGCTGACGCAAAATACCCCTGAACGACTCCAGGGCGATCAATGAACTCTTGCCTGAAAACGCAGTCGCCACGGGCATCGATGTTGAGAGGTGTTCCCTTTGTGCCTGATGGAAAGACGAGAAACCCCGGCGTAATTCAGTAAAGGAACGTTGAGCGAGGTGCCGCCCATGGCGACTGCCTTCAAGGCAGCATAAATCCGATTCCCTGCGCAGATTTCAATGGCGTCGGCGGACCGATACCGGTGTGGTGGAACAGTCGCCGCTACCTAAGGTTCTCGGCGTTGAACGTGCTCACAGGGAGTGGCTTGGGCCGCACCCACTGAAACCCATCATTGCAGCGGCCCAAGACCTCCTCGATCCCGGATTCTAGATCCTCAAAACAGCGGCTGGGTGCCCTCAATACGCACCGCTTGCAGATCTTCGGGGTTAAGACCGAGCAGCTTTAGAATAGTCGGGGCGATCTGCGTAGTCTCTACGGGCGCTGTGACATTCAAGCTGGGAGTCGCTCCCGGCCATGATAATAGGATCGGCACATTTCGGTCCTCGAGATGATCGCCCCCATGCTCGGCAATCTTGGCCTTACCGCCAGTGTAGACCACTCCGTACTGGCCGATACCGATCACGTCAGGTACCCGCGGATCGCTCTGATCTACGCCGATAAGCTGTGCGGCAGCCAGGCCAGCGTATATCTGCGAAAGACCGGCAGACGTAACCGGTTTACCGTCAACGCTCGCCGTGGGATCGTTGTAGGCCGTTAGGAACTCCTTCGCGAACTCGGTCGCAGCGTCTGACCGATCATTGAGCCAGAGCAGGATGCCGTCATCATCGGTTCCCTGTGCTACCAGAGGTGTGGCGTTCGGATTGCCACCTTGGTGGGACTTGTTCCACGCAGCGTTCAACGCCGCGATTATTTTGCTGTCACTGATCCGGTTGAGGGCGGCGAGATTCATCGGCGACTGCCCGTGCTTAGCCGATACGATAATAGCAGTGCTGTTGAGAAGCCCTCGTGCCCCGAGCGCGCTCACCATTCGTCCAAGCGATTGGTCAACGAAATCGAGTGCGTTGGTCAGTACCGGCCCGGGAGTCGCACCATCGGCAAGATAGCCGCCGGCGGCATTCCCGGACAGATCGCCTTCCGTTCGCGAAGCCGGCAGTTTCTGACCAGTCGAAACTGTCTGGAAATTCATACCGAAGATCGCCGGCGTTCCTGGATCGCCGGTGCCGTCGTGTCGGTGACCGTTAATCCAATTGAGCACGGCTTCGACCTTGTAGCCGTCATATTGCTGGGTCAACAGGTTGTCTGTTGTCCAGTCCGGCTGGGACGGGTCAGTTGGCGCCTTCGGGTTCGCGCTGCTGTTGATTTCAGGGGTAAAATAGTCGTCGACGCCCTTACCGGAAGGTCCGGACAAGGACTGATAGGCGGGATGTTTGTCAGACCAGGCAGTCAGGAATCCGTGTGAGTGAGCCACCTCGAAAACGGTATTTACCTGCAGATACTTGTTGGGATAGATGGGGTCGCAGGTCCTAGGATCGACCGGCAAGTGAGCCGGGGAGATCACCCTGAGCGGATTGCCTGTCATGTGCAGAATGTTTGCCCATGGATCAGGGTTGCCAGGAGCCGGCACAATACCCTGACCCGCGTCGAGAGCGCCGAGGTTGATATCGTCCACTTCAGTGTAGGCAGTCTCTGCGCCGGGTACTGGGCCATTGCAGTTCGTAGTCCCTACCGGAAACACCGAGTGGTTCCAGGTATCGTCATAATAAATTCCGGTGGTTGCTGGGTTACCGCCGGTGAACTGCCCAATCATTCCCGGGTAAGAATCCGATGGAAACGGCGTGCTGGCGTTCGAGTAGTCGACCCCCTGAGCCAGCAATGCCGCCAGCGTGGACTTAGGATGCGTCTGAGCGTACCAGGCCAAATCCGACTGGTGCAGCCCGTCGACGGAAATGACCAGCACGTGTTCGACTTTATTTTGGTTGCGGCCGCCGGCTGTTGCCGGAGATGCCAGTAGAAAGCCGGCAGCCGCCCCACTTAGGATAGCGGCGATAGATCTGAGTTTGCTGTCCCGGCAGCCGAAGAAGCTGAGCTTGGGCGTAGAACAGGATGTGAATAACGTATTTTGTGTTAGTTCTGGTCTTCTCATTTTGGGTGTTTCCGTGTCCAACCGATCCACGCATCAAAAGGTGATCCGCTCTTTGCCTTGCGGTTGGATCCAGTTACTTAGAGCGGAGGTAAGCGTTACCAAGTAATCAGGCAGCACATCGGAAAACAACGCGACGAGTGTAACGAATTCTTTACAAACGGACGGAGGTCGGAGCTCGCCTGAAGTTCGCTCCGAATAGCAGATAGTAGATAGCAAATAGCAGAAAAGCTAACAAACCCGTTGGGCGATCGACCTTCGAGTGAAAGCTAATTAAACCGGATGCGCGGCGTTGGGGGCTCCGGCTCGGCAGCGATCGGAGGAAGTTCCGGCCAGCTCGGAGCCGAGGCGGCGGCTCAGACTAAGTTCTAAGATTTACAAAATAATCCTGGTTTTTCTGATAAAGCTGGAGGCCGAAATAGTTCTTTTGGCCACGCAGGGAGACTCTTGATATGGATTTTTCTCTAAAACCTACAAGACGCAATTACCATGAAAACGTCAGCTCCGGATTCAAGACTACTCGTTTGGGCAGTACTTCCCCCGGTGCTGGTCGAACGGATTCGCCGGCACTATAACCTTCTCTACGGCAATGGATTTAGCGCCTCACAAGCTTTCGCCCAATTCTTGTCCGAATTCACAAGCAACACAGAATTCCGGGGGCGAATAGAGGCAAAAGCAAGGGAGCTCCAACCGATCATCTTTGACAGCGCGGATCCAAGCTGGGGACTCTGGCCGATAGACCCTGAAGAATGTGCCGGTATCGGTTTTCTACTCGGAATGTCGCTTGAAGAGTCGCTCAATGAGTGTCTAGCGGCGATGCCGGAATCAAAGCTGGCTCTTCTGGAGCAAGAAGTCTCCGACTGCGGAAAGAGTCTGGAAGAGATCTTTATCGAAAAGCTGATCGAGTCGAAGTCAGCGGCCGCGGACCCGGCTGACCGGTGGAAACTAGGCGACTAGGAAGAGAAACGAAGTGCCTCCCGAGACTAACTGAGTCTTGGTGTGGCGTCGAGATCGGGTGCCGACCCTGACGGTGCAGGCAGCGGTGCCCCCGGCGGATTGCCGGAAACTGCGGTCACCGCCTTAGCCCCGAACATCGAAAAATTAAAAGCGGCTCTGCCGCCATCCATCGCACTAGGCGGCGTGGTCGAGGAAAGCGCAGAGTCGCAAGCATCGGTCAAGGCCGTGGTACCGGTTGCGCTCCTCACCATAGTCACTTTGCTGATGATGCAGCTACAAAATCTCAGTCGCGTTTTTCTGGTTCTCAGCGTCGTTCCGATGGGTTTGATCGGTGTGGTGGGCGCCCTCCTTCTATTCGACAAACCACTCGGCTTTGTCGCCATCCTTGGCGTGCTGTCGTTGATCGGCATGATTGCTCGTAACGCTGTAATCCGTTACGACGATATTCTGGGGCCCGATGGCCTGCGCAATCATGGCTGGTTTGTTAGTTGCGACTGTACTCACCCTGATCTTTCTGCCGTCCCTCTTGCGGCGGTCTTTCGAGTTAAAGAGCGGCCTGCCCGCCAAGATAGTTTCGCCCAGCCACTCAGCGTCCAGTCTGATGGGAGGTGACTGCAACCGACAATCACTTGATCCCGACGACCATTGAGTTCGGGCCACAGAGCGGTTCGACGCGGGTTTCATTGAATCCGGCGTCGCGCATCCAGCCGCTGCAATCCGCGCCAGTGAAGTCGAAACCGGCTTGGGTGTTGATCAACATGTTCAGGCTCATGAGCAAGCCAAACGTGTTTTGTCGCCGCTCGTCATCTATGATCGCTTCGTACACGATCAGCGCGCCGCCTTTGGGCAGCGCGGCGTGGGCTTTGTCAATTAACTGGCGTTTCTCCTCAAGACCCCAGTCGTGCAGGACGTGGCCCATAATAATAACATCCGCGGATGGCAGGGAGTCCTTGAAAAAGTCGCCCGGGTAAAAGCTGAGCCGCTCTTCCAGTCCGAAGGACTGGACATATTCCTCAAAGATCGGCCCAACGACAGGCAAGTCGAAGTTGCCCCCGGCTAGGTGGGAGTGAGCCAGCGCGAGCTGGACCGATACACAGCCTTGAGCACCGCCGGCGTCCACGAAACTTTTGTAATTGGCCCAAGGGAATTTCAATGCCAACGCCTTGGCGACGCCCATGCTGATTCCGGTCATGGCGGACAAGAATTGTTTCAGCTTGGCGGGGTCGGCGTAAAGCTTGGCAAAAATGTCTTCCCCTCGCTTAGCCTCGTTCTGCATCTCGCCGGTTTTTAGACTGGTGGTCAGGTTGCCCCAAAATGCATAAAGGCGTGCGTTGCACATTTCCAGAAAGCCACCGATATAGCTCGGCTTGGCCCGATCGAGGAACAAATCGCTTTCGGATGTGTTGGCATACCGGCCGTTGTGGCGCTCTAGCATTCCAAGCGATACGAGAGCATCGAAGAAATCCCTTGCGCCGCGCGGATGCAACTTCAGCTGGGTGCGCAGGGACTCGCCGTCCTGCGGACCTTTGGCGAGTTCAGTGAAGAGGCCGAGTTCGACGGCGCTAAGCAGGGTCTTCGAACTCCAGAAGCCAAACCCCAATTGCATGATTGTATCAGGGGTACGTTCGGTGGACATAAATTTCGCTTGGTATGAGATATGAGATTGAGATGGATGCTTGCCCCCAGCATCAATTGCCCGGGTTTACTAGAACTCAGAAACCTTGAAGACCGGCTATTTTGTTCCGTCTGCCGGAAACATTGACTGAATGGCTACATCGAGTGCTCGCCGCTACGCTCTAATTTCTTCTCCCTCCTAGGACTCGCAAAACCCCACCCTCTAGGCTAGGATGAGTCGCTTGATATTCGGGTGATTACCAACTATCCCAAGAAAGCGCCGGCGGTATTCCGGGGCTCGATAAACCATGCATATCCCAAAGGGAAGATTATTATGGACTATCGTGCAGGTAGATCTCGGGCATCTGGTTGTCCTGGCGTTCCCGATCCCAGGCAACCTGCGTGATGTACCAGCGTCCCCCGCTGTTGAGCAGTTCGAACGACTTGACACCTCGAACAAAGGGTTTGGGATCGTTTTGACTAGTGCGGGATTCGTAGGAAACAGAGACGTGGGCCATAACCCCAAACTGCTGCACCTGCATCGCCAAAGGGTGATCGAAGAAGCCTTCTTTCCTGGTTGCCGCATCGGACATGTCAACGTAGGCAGCAGGGCTTACAAACACTAGGTCTGTAGGCTGCTTGCCGGAGGCAAGTATCGGTATCTCGATTCTGCCATCGGCACAAAAAGTGACCGCAGACGCTGGCGATCCAATGCGCCCCCCTGGGGGCGGAAATAGTGTCGAAGAATGCCTGAACGATGCCGCGGATCGACCGGACATCGCTTGGCTGCGCCGTAGGCCAATCCGGATGACTGCGCAGTTCGTGGACTGGCGGAGCCGCTGCGCCATGAAGCGGGAAAGGCGTTGTCTGAGCAACTGTAAGAACAGACGTCAACAGCAGAAAAAGACAACTGATCATGACGCTTCTACGGAGATCTGTTTCGCTGCAGGCTCAATTCCGCCAAACCCGGCGCCGGCGATGAAGGCTTTCACCGCTTCCGGGCGACGAGATAACGGAGATGGCGCAGTTCCATTGGGGCAATCATAACTAATAGTTATTAACACGAGTGAAATTGAAAACCGGAACAGAAGTGTCCCGGCTGACGGGGTAACTCGGTCGGGAGATTCT
>JAFAVN010000197.1 GCA_019242435.1 Verrucomicrobiota bacterium
TCTCTGATCACATCGGCGATGGCCCGGCACTCCGCATGCGTGGGGGCAACAATTAAGGAGGATTTGCCTTCTTTGCGGGTCGCCAAATAGGTCCGGGCAATTTCTGCTAAACGCTCCGCTTTATCCTCAAACTCATGAATGGCACCGAAGTTGTCGAGTGTATCAAAGCGCTTCCTGTGTGAACTTTTCCGCTTCCGATTTCGTAGCGAAGAACCGTCGGCAACTCTTCCCATTTTCTGACAATCTGGCCGGAACCCATACCCGGGAGCAATTTCGCGCTCCATACCACTTCGCTTCCATGCCGCCATTATGTTGCTGTTTGTTGCTGTTTTTCCAGGTTTTTCTGGCCAGATTGACCAATTTGACCCCTGCGCGAACGCCGGTTTAACCCTCCGCTCAGATAGCCTCGACCGCTTGCCAAGCCGCATTATTAGCTGTTTCCCGGGAAATCTAGGCCATCCGAATCAGAAAATGGGTTGGCTGGGACTCGAACCCAGAACCAACGCCTTAAAAGGGCGCTGCTCTACCATTGAGCTACCAACCCAAGAAAAAGAGGAATGCAACAGTATCGGCTGATTCGCTGGCTGCAAGCGGTTTTGGAAGCGCTTTGCAGGTTCTCTAACGGCGTTCCCGCCGCTCCATTAACCCCCGGCCATAGCGCCGATGATCAGGAGCGGCTCGGCGCCACTAGCCACGGGACCGGGTAATTCGGTCTCGGGAGGTTCTTGGGATAGGTCCTCTTTACAGGCGAAAAATCGGACGAACGGTCTTCGGCGCAAGGTACCCCGATCACGGATTGCACCGCACAAGACCGGATAACGAGCTTCGAGTGCATCCAGGACAGCCCCTATGGTGACCGGGCCCTCGATGGAAAGCTGCACCTCCTCGTCCACCCGAGTCAGGGTCCGCAAGTGATAGGGCAAGGAGACACGGATCATGGCAAAGTCTGGTCTTCAATCGAGAGCACGGCTGGTAGATCTCGAACGATCGGGCGCCAGGAATCGCCGCTCTGTGCTGACATGTATACCTGGCCGCCGGTCGTGCCGAAATACACGCCACTCGGTTCGAGAGAATCAACCGCCATCGCGTCTCGTAACACATTCACATAACAATCCTTCTGAGGCAGGCCTTCCGTAAGTGCTTCCCAGTCGTTTCCTCCCGTCCGACTCCGATAGACGCGTAATTTGCCATCGGGGGGAAAATGTTCGGAATCGCTCTTGATTGGTACGACGTAAACCGTATCCGGCTCGTGCGCGTGAACCTGGATGGGGAACCCGAAATCGGTAGGCAGGTTGCCGCTGACCTCATGCCAGACTTCGCCAGCGTCATCGGTCCGCATCACGTCCCAATGTTTCTGCATGAACAGAACGTTAGGCCGAGACGGATGCATGCTGATGCAGTGTACACAGTGACCGACTTCAGCCACCGAATCGGGGAGTTCCCAAGGTGATTTCAGGCCGCGGTTGGAGGCCTTCCAGCTGAGGCCGCCATCATCCGTACGGAAAACGCCGGCCGCAGAGATGGCCACAAAAATGCGGTTCGGATTGGCTGGGTCGATGACGATGGTGTGCAAACACATTCCTCCCGCACCAGGCTGCCACAGGTTGCCTTTCACGTCGCGGAGACCGGCAATTTCGTGCCAGGTCTGGCCGCCATCCTGGGTTTTGAACAAGGCAGCATCTTCAACTCCGGCATAAACGGTTTCGGTATCGGTCGGTGACGGTTCGAGATGCCAAACGCGTTTGAACTCCCATGGATGCTGGGTGCCGTCATACCATTGGTGGGTGCCAGGTGTACCGTCATATTTGAATTCGTTACCGGTCGCCTCCCACGTTTTTCCGCCATCATTAGACCGCTGGATCACCTGGCCAAACCAGCCACTGCTTTGCGAAGCATAAAGACGTTCCGGCTGAGCGGGTGAACCTTTTACGTGGTAAATCTCCCAACCGGCAAAGTGCGGCCCGGTGACTTCCCATTTCTCGCGGGTGCCATCCGCCGTTAAGATAAAGGCACCTTTCCTGGTGCCAACCAATACGCGTACTCGACTCATGTGATTAATTGGACGTTTCTAACAGTACGACGATCAAGCCGGCAGATTAACGACAAATTTTTTTGGAATCATGGAGCAGCTAGGGAGCG
>JAFAVN010000246.1 GCA_019242435.1 Verrucomicrobiota bacterium
GAGGGGAGCCGCTTTGTAGGCTGCCTAACTCCATGAGTGACTAGCAGGCGGCTCCTGGGAATCGCCCCAGCAGTTCCTATCAGCCTTAGCGCCTGGAGGGGAGCCGCTTTCTAGGTCTCTATTGTTTAAGAGCCTGCAACCGGCGGCTCCCGGGAATTACCCAATGGGTATTTAGCCGCTCGCGCGACCTGCAGTTGTGGACACTCGTAGCTTCAACGCAAGGACATCTTCCAGGCCGTCGAAAGCCCCAGGGGTACTTCCCGGGGAGTCGCTGGTTGCAGGCTCGATAAACCGTGGAGACCTACAAAGCGGCTCTCCTCCAAAGATGGACGGGCGATCCTAACTGGGCTTGACGTGCCTTCACGGTGCGCTCGCTCGCTCACTTCGCACGGCGCTTGACCGCGTACCCATACTGAACGGGCCAGGCTGGCTCTTCACCCAACGCCTGCTGCGCCTTTAGCGCCCAATAAGGTTCCCGCAACATCTCGCGCGCAATAAATACCAAGTTAGCGTCCCCACCTGTAATGATCTCGTCGGCATGCCGGGGGTCCGTAATCATCCCGACAGCGCCGGTTCGGATATTGGCTTCTTGTCGGATACGCCGGGCGAACGGTACCTGGAAACCTTTGGCGACCGGAATGCGCGCATCGGGGACGAGGCCACCTGACGAAACGTCGATTAGATCGACACCTAACCTCTTGAGTTGCTTGGCCAATCCGATCGACTGCTCGATATCCCAACCACCGTCCACCCAGTCAGTGGCCGAAATCCGCACGAAAAGCGGTAACTGCTCCGGCATGATTCCTCGCAGCCGTTCGACGACCTGCAACAGCAAACGCATCCGGTTTTCCAGGCTGCCGCCGTACTCGTCGTTCCGGTGGTTGCTGATGGGTGACAGAAATTCGTGGAGCAGGTAGCCGTGAGCTGCGTGGATTTCAATAACCTTGAACCCTGCTTTAAGAGCACGCCGCGCGCCGGCCTCGAACTGGTCAATGACGTTATCAATGCCCGCTTTATCAAGGGCTAGGGGGGTTGGGTTACCTTCGTCAAACGGGAGAGCCGTCGGGCCAACGACCTGCCAACCACCTTCTTCGGGTTTCAGGCCGGTTCGTCCTTTCCACGGTAAGTCGCAACTCGCCTTCCGGCCGGCATGCGCCAACTGTATACCGGCGACAGCACCTTGGCTGTGAACGAATGTAACAATACGCGCTAGCGGTTCGATGTGATCGTCCTTCCAGATTCCGAGGTCGGCCGGCGTAATACGTCCTTCCGCGGTCACCGCTGTAGCCTCTACGATTACCAAGGCGGTCCCGCCGGCGGCTCGACTGCCGAGATGTACCAGGTGCCAATCATTGGCAAAACCGTCCTGAGCCGAATATTCGCACATCGGTGACATGACAATCCGATTACGAAGATCGACCCCACGAATTGTCACGGGGCTTAACAAATCGATCTCGGGCACCTCCCGATCATGATCGGTGCCCGCTCGACCGGCCCTTAGAGTCAACTGCTCGGCCTGATCGTTCGCTCGGCTGATCGCGCGCTCGTTCATAACATTTGCTCGCTAGTGGACCCCTTCGCCTTCGAAGGGATAGCCACCATCTTCCCAGTCGGCTATGCCGCCTGGATAATGCCACACGTTTTGAAAGCCGTGCTGGGTGAACTGTTGATAGACGAGGACACTGGCCGTGCAACCAGGGTTGGAACAGTAGACGATAATCTCCTGCTGCGGGTGTAGCGTTTTTAGAAGATCTCTATCAAAGCGAATGGAACCGGGTATATGCTTCTCCCGGAACATCCATTCATCCAGACAATTAATCAGCTGAAATCCTCCCCTTTGATCGAGCTTTTCCTTTAACTGCTCGCGCGTAATGACATTCATAAGGACTGGGTAGACACAATGAAACCTCGTGCGTTCCGCGGCGGGTTTCCACCGGCTTTTACAGAAATGCTGGACGCTGAAGCCGAACCGAAGAATTCCCGAACCGCTTTGACTGTTACTCAAATATTTCTTTCAAAAACGCCAGCATCGACGCCCATGAACGATCGGCGGCTTTGGCATTGTAACGGGAAATCTCCGTCCGCCCCGCTTTATCGGCCTCAGGATTAGTAAAGCTGTGTACGACCCCGCCATAAAGATGCATCTGCCAATCAACGCCGCCATTGCGCATCTCTTTCTCAAAGTCAGTGCGCTGGTCCGCCGGAATAACTGGATCGTCCGCGCCAATACAAACCAGGACCTTGCCCTTAATGTTACGAGCGTCCTGGGGTGCTACCGTGGCCAACCCGCTGTGAAAGCCGACTACGCCGGCAATCTGGCTCCCATCGCGCGCTAGTTCCAGCGCCATGGTACCGCCAAAACAGTAGCCGATGGCGCCGACCCTCGATGAATCAACCTCCGGACGCGCTATCAGCGACTCCAGACCGCCCTTGGCCCGCGCCCGGATATGTGAGGGTTCGTTCCTGAGTCTCTCAAGGATGCCGCTCACCGATTTTAAATCGGAAAACAATTTGCCTTCGCCATGAAGATCGCAGGCGAGAGTGGCATAACCAAGGCCGGCCAATCGTTCGGCTTGATTTTTCGCGTGTTGGCTAAGTCCGAACGCTTCCGGAAAAACCAAAATACCTGGGCGCCTGGAAGCGCCGTCCTCGAAATAGAGATGACTCTGCATCAAAAGGCCATCGGCCTCATAGCTGAGAATTTCCGTGTGCATCAGAGACTCCGCCTCATTATTAATCATTTAATCCCTTTCCAGTAAAAATCTGCGGCATACATTTTTCGACCCTTGACTCTCGAGTCTTGGATTGCTTGGCCGCGGAAAAATAAAGGATGTATGCTCGTTGCCGTCCCGGTGTCAGTGCGTCAAAAGCAGTTTTCAAAGTAGGAATTTCATCTAGTTTTTTTTGAAATTCTTCAGGAATTCTGAATTCAGAAGTGTCTTTAAACTTCACTTCCAAACCGGCTTTTTCCACTTCAATGGCTTCGTAAATGTAGGCTTTCAAGATAGTTTCCATCTCAGCTATTTCCCGAACGCTGGTGAACTTAATCCAGCGCCCGGCCTGCGTGTTCTCTCCAGGTTTGACCAGCACGCCATTGGGATCATTTAAGAGGGCGCCTTTGCAAAACATAAGCGCACAACATTCTTTTAACGGAATGATGATAACTATGTTACTTTTCTGAAAAGTGTAGGAAGGCTTGCCCCACTTCAATTCTTCGGTTAGCTGACATGCAAGGATGATCCTTCTCAATTTGTGCAATTCTTCCTGCCACTTTTTGGCCGTACGGAAGTATACATCAACCGTAGGATTTGTTTTAGGCATGCATTGATAACTCCTATTTTAGCAGTTAGCAGTAAGAGATGCTTGAAGAGCTTTATGTCGCCAGCTGCCTAGCGATGCTCGCTGCAGGAGTGCTAAGTTTGATCGACTATTTTTGGCGTAATTAATGGGTAGGAAGAAACGAACTAATCCTTAAGTGACGTGGATTATGTTGATTTCATCAAGGATTAGACAGCCATAGCTGATAAAGAAGGCCGCGGGGAATGACTGGTCCGGCTATTCAGGACGGATCGGGAGCCTCGCTGGGCGCGCCGGGATGCCGGCCCGCACGCTGCGGCAGGACCACCAGGCAGACGAGAATGAAAAGCGCGAGCGCCGCCGATGCAATTGGGCGGCTGAATGCCAGGCCTCCTTCATTGACCGGTTTATCGAGAAAGTCACCTGCGGTAGCCCCCAGCGGGCGAGTGAGGATGAAGGCTATCCAAAAGAGCAGCACGCGCGAGACATTCGTCCAATAGTAAAGCCCGATGGTTACGGCCAATAACCCGGCAAAAACGAGCGCGCCTCCTTCATAGCCAAGGCCTCCGGTATCGGCCATCCAATCGCCCAATGCAGTGCCGAGTGTCTGCGAAAAAGTGATTGCGGTCCAATAGAACACCTCCTCCTTCGGCGTGGCTACGGTGTCCACCGAGATGGTGCCTT
>JAFAVN010000258.1 GCA_019242435.1 Verrucomicrobiota bacterium
TTACCATTCTCTCGCTGACTGTCTCCCTGATCGCGGTCCTGATCCCACTCCTATTCATGGGTGACGTGGTCGGCCGGTTGTTTCGAGAATTCGCTGTGACCCTAGCGGTGACCATCGTGATTTCCGCTGTCGTCTCCTTAACGCTCACGCCGATGATGACCGCGCGTCTGGTCCGTCATAGACCAGAAGCTCAGCAAGGCCGCATCTTTCGCGCTTCGGAGGCCGCTTTTGAGAGGATGATTGCCTTCTACGGCAAGACACTGCGGTTCGTCCTTAAACATCAAGGGGTCACCCTGGTGATTGCTGTCGCTACCCTCGTTTTTACGGTTTATCTTTACATCGTCATTCCCAAAGGATTCTTCCCGGACCAGGACACCGGAGTTATTCAAGGCATTTCCCAAGCGCCACCAACGATCTCCGCGAAAGCAATGGCTGACAGACAGCAAGCCTTGGCCAAAGTTATCTTACAAGATCCGGCAGTAGAAAGCCTTTCGTCATTCATCGGACCGGACGGCACCAACATTACTCTCAACAGCGGTAGAATGTCGATTAACCTCAAGCCGCTGGAAGAACGCAAGATCAGCGCTGCCGAAGTGATTCGAAGACTGAACCCCAAGCTGAAGCAAGTTCAGGGCATCCAGCTGTTCCTATTGCCGGTGCAGAATATCACGGTAGACGACCGAGTGAGCCGGGCACAATTCCAGTACACCTTGGGAGCACCTGACCGCAACGAGCTGGAGACTTGGACTAACCAATTCGTTGATAAGCTAAAGCAGTTGCCTCAACTGGAAAGTGTTGCCACTGATCAACAGCCTGGAGGTCTTGCCGTCTTTCTGGATATCGACCGCGTTACCGCTTCGCGCCTCGGGATCGCGCCAACCACCATCGGCAACACGTTATACGACGCGTTTGGTCAACGGCAAATCAACACGATGTACACTCAGGTCAATCAGTACCACGTGTTGCTGGAAGTCGAGCCTTACTTCCGGCTGGATCCGTCAAACCTGAACCAGATTTATATTCAGGCCAATTCGTCATCCGGTGCCAGCGGGGCGGGTGCGTCCACTTCTTTCGCAGCCTCCGGCTCAACATCAGCCGGATCAAACGCCTTGACCACGACGGCATTATTTACCCCGTCTGCTAACACGCTCACACCTCCTTCCGGTGCATTATCAGGCAAAACTGCCAGCACAGGCGTTACGTCGGCCGGGTCGACCAATTCCAACCTGAGCAACCTGGTCCCTTTGAGCGCCTATTCTCATATCCACAACACCACCGAACCGCTAACCATCAATCATCAAGGGCAATTCCCGGCGGTGACCGTCTCGTTTAATCTCGCGCCAAACGCGTCACTGGGAGAAGCCATATCGCTGGTCGAAAGGGTACAGAGGGACATGCATATGCCGACCAGCATCCAAGGCGGTTTCCAAGGCACGGCGCAAGCGTTCCAGGCCTCATTGACCAACGAACCACTTCTTATTCTGGCCGCCTTGGTCACAGTTTATATCGTCCTGGGCATTCTCTACGAAAACTTCATTCATCCGATTACGATTTTGTCCACGCTTCCCTCGGCCTGCGTGGGCGCACTGATCGCTCTGATGCTGTTCCATGAGGACCTTGGGGTAGTGTCCATCATCGGTCTGGTCTTGTTATTAGGCATTGTAAAAAAGAACGGGATCATGATTGTTGACTTCGCCCTTCAAGCCGCCCGGCAACGCGGCAAAAACGCAACCGAGGCTGCTTACGAAGCGTGTTTGTTACGGTTTCGGCCAATCATGATGACGACTATGGCCGCTCTTTTAGCCGGCGTACCTTTAGCCTTCGGCACCGGCATTGGGTCCGAGCTACGCCGTCCACTCGGGATCTGCATGATCGGCGGCCTGATTTTCAGTCAGGTCCTGACATTGTACACCACGCCCGTCATTTACATCTTCTTTGATAACCTTTCCCATCGTTTTTCGCGGAAATCGGCCGGAGCGAAAAATGAAAACGAGTTCAACGATTCATCTGAACGATGAACTTTTCGGAAACTTTCATTCGGCGGCCGGTAGGAACTACACTGATCACGGCAGGAATCGCCTTTGCGGGTGCCATCGCCTATTCAGTGCTGCCCGTTTCGCCGCTGCCGCAGGTAGATTTTCCGACTATTTCAGTCCAAGCCAGTTTGCCGGGAGCCAGCGCAGACATCATGGCTTCCTCCGTCGCCACCCCTTTGGAGAGGCAATTAGGCCATATCGCCGGAGTCACTGAGATGACGTCGGCCAGTTCTCTCGGCAGCACCAGTATCACGATCCAATTTGATTTGAGCCGCGACATCGACGGTGCGGCGCGCGACGTTCAAGCAGCCATCAATGCTGCGCGGACCTACCTCCCCAGCAATCTTCCGTCCAATCCTACCTACCGCAAGGTCAATCCGGCTGATGCGCCGATTATGATCCTTGGCCTCACTTCAGAGAGATACAGTGCGGCCAGTATGTACGACGCCGCTTCTACGATCATCCAGCAGAAGCTTTCACAGGTCAAAGGGGTTGGTCAGGTCAATGTCGGCGGCGGCGCTCTCCCTTCCGTACGCGTTGATGTTAACCCGATCCAACTGGCTAGCTACGGTCTGACCATGGCAAATGTTCAGTCTGTACTAAGTCTGCAGAACGCAGACGTACCCAAGGGTCAGTTCTCTAACGCTGAGACCAGCGTCGATATTCTCGCTAATGACCAGATCTCTCGGGCAGCCGATTACAAGCCGCTGGTTATTGGCTACAGCAACGGAGCGGCAGTTCACCTGTCCGACGTCGCTCAGGTGACAGATTCGGTTCAAAATGTCAGGGCAGGCGGCTTTCTGAACGGTAAACGCGCCGTTACCTTGATCATATTTCGCGAGCCCGGAGCTAATATCATTAACACAGTAGGACGGCTGCGCGCAGAAATACCCTGGATTAAGGCGTCAATTCCCCAGGGGATCGATGTCACCGTCGTGCTTGATCGCACTACCACGATTCGCGCTTCGGTAGACGATGTGGAGCGGACCCTTCTATTCTCGGTGGGGCTGGTCGTCCTGGTGGTTTTCGTTTTCCTGCGAAATCCCAGGGCAACGCTTATCCCTGGCGTCGCGGTGCCGGTCTCATTGATCGGTACCTGTGCCGTGATGTACCTGTTCGGTTACAGCATCGATAACCTTTCCTTAATGGCTTTGACCATTGCGACCGGATTCGTGGTGGATGATGCCATCGTGGTGATGGAGAACATCACGCGTTACCTGGAGGAAGGATTCACTCCCTTTCAGGCCGCCCTCAAAGGCACCGAGCAAATCGGTTTCACGGTTTTCTCGATCAGCATCTCGCTCATCGCCGTATTTATTCCCCTCTTAGCCATGGGAGGGATTGTGGGCCGCTTATTTCGTGAATTTGCAGTAACTCTCTCGACATCCATTCTGGTCTCGATGGTCATCTCACTGACCACAACGCCCATGATGTGCGCATACATCCTGAAGTCAGAGCGCGGCAGAAAACATGGGCGCATCTACATGGCCAGTGAACGCGCCTTTAACGGCATACTCGCAGTATATCGGCGCACCTTGATCTGGGTATTGGCCAACCCGACGATCACCCTGGTTGTCCTCCTGCTCACTATCGCCCTCAATGTGCTGCTCGTCGTTAAGATGCCGAAAGGTTTCTTTCCCCAGCAGGATACCGGCGCTATCGTCGGCGGCGTTCAAGGCCCCCAGGACTCCTCTTTTCAGGCGATGAATCAGGCGATTCAGGCGATCGGCAATGTGATCAAAAGCGATCCTGCAGTGGCTAATGTTGTCGAATTTACTGGGGGCCAGGGCGCCACCAATACTGCGTTCGTCTATATCGCCTTGAAGCCACTGACGGAACGCAAGATCAGTGCCGCCAATATTATCAATCGTTTGCGTCCGAAGTTAAACCGGCTTCCAGGGGCCTCAGTCTTCCTACAACCCGCGCAAGACATCCGTATCGGGGGGCGCTCCAGTAACGCTTTGTACCAATATACGCTGCAATCCGACAGTGCGAAGGAACTTGCCCATTGGGGACCAATCCTGCTGAACGCAATGAGGCGCTTGCCAGGGCTGCAAGATGTTAACTCGGACCAACAGAATGGGGGACGCGACTTGTTCCTTACCTATGATCGGACGACCTCCGCAAAACTGGGCCTTACGGTGCAGTCGCTCGATACCGCTTTATACAACTCCTTTGGTCAGGCAGAGGTTTCGGTTATCCGTACGCAGCTTAACCAATACTATGTCATTCTCGAAGTAGCCGCCCAATTCTTGCAAAGCCCGGAGAATCTAAGAGATGTCTACCCGGGGGCCTCAACTAATGGGCATATTCCCATCGCTGCGGTATCAACAAGTCAGTCGAACACCATTCCACTCTCCATCAATCACACGGGGCTTTTTCCATCGGTCACTGTTTCATTTAATCTGGCGCCGAATGTGTCGTTGAGTGACGCCACCGCGCGGATCGAACAGATGCAACGGCAACTCGGCGCTCCCACCAGTCTTCGCAGCTTTTTCTCCGGAACTATGCTCGGTTACCAACAGTCACTGAGCACTATGCCGATCCTGGTTCTGACGGCGCTGCTCGCGGTGTATATCGTTCTGGGGATCCTCTATGAAAACCTGATCCATCCCATCACCATTATCTCGACTCTGCCATCCGCAGGGGTAGGTGCGATGCTGGCTCTGACCTTGTCTAATGGTGATCTGAACGTGATTTCTATCATCGGCATCGTGCTGCTCATCGGAATAGTAAAAAAGAATGCCATCATGATGATCGATTTCGCTTTGCAGACCGAACGCCAGGAGGGTAAAGGCCCGGCGGACGCCATTTTTCAGGCTTGTATGCTGCGATTTCGCCCTATTCTCATGACCACAATGTCTGCGCTATTTGGTGCTTTGCCGTTGGCCCTGGGAACCGGCACCGGATCTGAACTCCGGCAACCGCTCGGGATCAGCATTGTCGGCGGCCTGATTGTCAGCCAGTTACTAACTCTGTACACGACCCCGGTGCTCTATCTCGCCTTTGACCGTCTCCGGTTACGTATGCGCGGGGAAAAACTCGACGAGTTCCATCGAGGAGCAGGCTCGGTGCCGGGAGATGCCTGACCATTGCCCCGGCAATTCTAAACGCGAATGATTTCCTCCCAACGTATCGCCAAAGTCTCTGGCTGTATCTTTCTCTCAGGTTCCCTTCTAGCAGGATGCATGTTCGGTCCGAAGTACCAAGCGCCGGTTCCTACCCGGGAACCGCTCCCGGCGGTTTATAAAGAAGTTCCATCCAATACCAGGCCTAGCGGCGGCTGGGAGATAGCCCGACCTTCAGATGCCATGCTGCGCGGTCCTTGGTGGCGAATATTTCATGACCCTGAACTGGATGCTCTCCAGGATCAGCTCAACATCAACAACCAGAACATCAAAGAGTTTTTCCAAAACTTTATGGAGGCCCGCGCTCTAGTAGCGCAGGCTAACGCTCAACTCTATCCAACCCTGACCGCGAATGCTTCCTATAGCCGGTCTCGGACGCCCCCGCTCGTACCGATAAGTAATATTTTATCCGTATTAGAATTTTCTTGGGAACCGGACCTTTGGGGCAAGTTCCGCAACGCTCTCCGCTCGGCCCAATATGCTGCGCAGGTCAGCGCGGGCGATCTTGAGAATGAGCGTCTGACCGAACAGGCTAGTCTCGCCATATTTTATTTCCAGCTCCGGGGTCAGGACGCACTCGCCAGGGTGTTAGCTGATACTATCGTTGCGGATCAGAAGGCTTTGGATTTTAACCGCGTGCAATATGAAACCGGGATTACCGATCAGATCTCGGTAGTCGAGGCGGAAAATACTTTACAGAACGCCCAGGCCACTTACACCAACCTCGGGATTGCCCGCGCCCAATTCGAACACGCCATTGCGGTACTGATCGGCAGAGTGGCATCGAATTTCTCGATTCCGGCGAGGCCGCTGCATAACACCCCGCCCCGCATTCCGGTAGGAATCCCGGCGCGACTGGTTCAGCGCCGCCCAGATGTTGCTGCCGCCGAGCGACTTATGGCTTCAGCTAACGCCCAGATCGGGGAAGCTTTTGCTGCTTATTTCCCAACCGTTACGATCAGCGCCACGGGCGGATTCCAGAGCCATAATTTCCGTACTCTTTTCAATGCCTCTAACCGCACTTGGTCTGTGGGGCCTTCCGTCTCAGAAACCATTTTTGATGCCGGCCTGCGAACCGCGACCGTTCACCAGTTCATCGCGACCTATAATGCAGATCTCTTCGCCTACCGGCAAAGCGTACTCACCGCATTTCAGCAGGTTGAAGACGCTCTCGCGCAGGTCCGGATCTTATCTCAACAGCTAGTCGAGCAGCGGCAGGCAGAACAGTCGGCCGAGCAGTTCTTGAAGCTGGAAATGGTCAGGTTTCAGACCGGCATAGATCCTTACATCAATGTCGTCCAGGCGCAGAACACCTTGCTCTCCGATCAGGAAGCGGTGGTCACGGTTCAAACTCAGCAGATGACGGATTCCGTATCTTTAATTGAGGCACTTGGTGGCGGTTGGGACGTCTCCGAACTACCCACTCCCTCTCAGGTATCAAAATGGCCCACCCACGAGGAGAGCGCGATTCAACATTGAACAGCGCGCAATTGCGTTTGCCTCCACTATCAGGCTGCGGATAACGCCGAGGGTTGGTAGGGCGAGGCTCCGGAACTTCCACAAATGTTAAGCAAGGCGATTGCGCACCCGATCGCCGGGTACCTAAACCGCAAAGTCGCCGAGCCGCGCAGCGGGTGCGATTTGGTTAAACGCGCGATCAAGCAATTGACCTTATCCCAAAACACCATTTGATTGTGTCTACTATCCTATGACACAACCAGCCCCTCTCTGCGAATACCTCATAATTGCCCGCGGTCAATGGGACCAGCACATTTCGCGAGCACAACAAGAAAAGGTCATCGACGAATTTTACGTGTGGCTGGATCGCCTGGTGAATGAGGGCAAAATGAGACCTGGGCAACGACTCACTTCCGAAGGCAAAACGGTGTCCCGCAAAAGCATGATCACCGATGGTCCCTTTGGCGAGTCCAAAGAAGTCATCGGTGGCTACTGGTTTATCATCGCTCATAGTCTCGAGGAAGCTGCGCAGATGGCTGCCGGCAACCCTTGTTTGAATTACGGAATCTTCACAGAAATCCGGCCAATCGATCTGGAGCGAGCGACACCCGACAATACGCTTTAGCCGGCTTTCCAAACTTCGAATGGCTTGAAATCATCGAAACCGCGCCGCCAAGATAGTCGGCTTAATTGCTCCTCTGCTGGCATCGAACAGAAGCACCTTTCGCAGGTAACTTTCCGAGCCTGGTAAACTCGTTCGATAAATCTGTCCTGCCAACCGGTAGGCGTCGTCACCTATCCAAGGATAGGGTAAAAGGTCCCCAGGTAGAAGCGGGTCGTGCAATACTGCCCGGCGATACGCATGAATCATTAGAATTCGAATGGTAAACCATTGCTCGGGCGACAGCGCCTCCGGTTGCGCAATCAACCGTTGAATCCGACCAAAATCCTGCAAGAAACTTCGGTATCGGCGCACGACCGAGTCTATCGCCCATCGCTGCTCTATCACCTGGCGCAGGTCAGGCACCTGATTTGCTTTCGAGTCATTAAAAGTTATTACGTTGCCTCGCACCTCTTCGCGGTCGAGCAACTCCGCCAGCACATTGTCCGGAATTCTCGGGTGCCCGAACACGTGGGGCACCAATTGCCTGAATCCTTCCCATTCGAGTTCCTCCCGTAGTCGCTTCCGGCATTGAGGGGGGAATTTAGCCGAAGCAATCATTATCAGCGTCCAGGTTCCGTTCCAGGCGTCTACTTTCCGCTCATAGATCTTTTCATAGGCATGCCACAGCCTGCGCCGGCCCGATTCAGTTAGCTGATAAAAACTCTCCCTGCCATTCCGCTTCCCCCTTAACCAGTCTTCCTTAACCAGACGAAACACACTAGTTCGAGCGAGGCGCTCATTCACTTCGAATGGTTCTAGAAGCTGAATCAAGGACTTTAGCCGAATCCGGTCTTCATACGGAGCAATGGCATCGCCGAAGACGGTAACCACCAGGGATTTTGCTCGAGGAGGATCCGCCGTTAAGAGGCGTCTGATCCAGGATCGGGCAGCCGTTTTTGGAGATGGATGACCTGTGCTCGACACAAAAGGAAATCAGCTATTTGATACAGTTTTAACTTTGACTGTGCAAGGATTGTATCATATTTAGAAGAGGACGGTAGTGTACCCCCTGCGATCCGGTGTCCCCTACCGGCGTCTTTTATGTACATGCAAGCGGTCGAGACCTCTTCCGAATACAAGGCGGGTTCTCCTTCCCCAGAAGAGCTGCGATTTCAAGCGCGGATCGATGCCGGCGATACGATTGAGACCCGCGATTGGATGCCGGAGGCCTACCGCAAAACCTTGATTCGCCAGATCTCCCAGCACGCTCACTCCGAGATCGT
>JAFAVN010000376.1 GCA_019242435.1 Verrucomicrobiota bacterium
ACAGAGTCCAGCCGGCAACGACCCCGTTCAAAACACAAGATAGAAAGCGCAATAGCGCTTCGAAGATCCGCCCGAGTCATTAGCTCGCGACTAAGTGCAAAAAATTGCTGTAAATCCAGATGCTTTTGAAAGTAGCCATTAACGGAAGGCGGATGCCAGGCGAACATCCGGGGATTCCAATCACGCCAATTCAACAGGCTCATCAGGCGGGAATCGCAATTGCTGCCGGAGCGGGCGCAGTTCATGTTCATCCCCGCGACTCCACAGGCCAGGAAAGTCTCGCGGACACGGATGTAGCAGCGACATTGAAGGCGATCCGAACGGCCTGTCCAGGCGTTCCAATTGGTATTAGTACCGGTGCCTGGATCGAGCCTTCGATTGAACGCCGACTCGCCTTCATTGGCCAGTGGGAAGTGTTGCCTGATTTTGCGGGCGTAAACTTCCACGAGCGCGTTGCAGAGCCGACCTGCCGGCTTTTGCTGAAGAAAGGTGTTCAGTTGGAGGCTGGAATTTGGAACAGCGAAGCCGCACATCTTTTTCGGCAAAGCGGACTGGCGGACCAATGTCTGAGGATTCTGATCGAGCCGGCACAGGAGCGAGGGAGCCCGAAACACCGAATGCATGAAATAGAAACTGTTTTGCAAGACGTGGTTGGCACGCGGCTTTTACACGGCTTCGGGGAATCGGCGTGGGAATTCGTTGCGCTAGCGGGCCAGAGAGGCTTCGATACGCGTATCGGTTTTGAAGACATTCTAACCCTGCCTAATGGCACTCTTGCCAAAGACAACGGTGAACTCGTCGCTGCCGCTCGGCAATTAGCAATGAAAGTCTAAAGATACTTTTGAAGAGGAATAGAAAATTATGCATTACACATCGTTAGGTCGCACGGCGGTGAAAGTCAGCCGATTGTGCCTTGGTACGATGAATTCCGGCTGGGTTACTAACGAAGATAACAGCCTCGGCACCATGGGTCGAGCTTTGGGACTAGGAATTTACTTCTGGGACACTGCGAACATCTATGGAAAAGGAGCAAGCGAAACACTTATGGGTCGTTTCGTCGGGTTCTGATAGTTTTATAGCGGCGACAGCTGTTTACCTAGTATTGGGTCTACGAAGAGGGGTGGGTTACTCGAAAGGGCCTAGTAGAGGTCGGGAAAACAACCTACCTAAACCCCTGCACCGCACCCTGGGGTTTGGCATTTCCCGGCGTGCCGGTCGCGAGGGTCCGCTCCAAAGCGCATTGGTCACAGAGCAGAAGGAGCATTCGGTTTTCTGAGGCTACTTTAGAAAGGCGTTCACCAATCCGGCTGCGAGATTGCAGGGCAAAAATATTATCGTCGAAAGAGAACATTCCCGCCACTTACAGAGGCCCGGCTGTTTATCATCTGTCGCTTGACGACCTGGCAGTGGCGACACGTCATTGAGAAAGAGTTTCACTGAAAGCCCTAACCTAAACAAAGAGAGGTACCCTAAAGTGGCAATCGAACATAAACGTTTGGGAAAACACGGAGTTCTGGTAAGCAACATCTGCCTGGGCACGATGAACTTCGGCTGGCACACGGCCCAGGATCACAGTTTCAAGATCATGGACCGAGCCCTGGAGCTCGGTATTAACTTTTTTGACACCGCCGACGTTTATGGCTGGGGCGGCGAGCAGGGCGACACCGAGGAGATCCTGGGACGCTGGTTTGCCCAGGGAGGTGGTCGCCGGGATGCGGTGGTCCTGGCCACCAAAGTCTTCAACCCAGTCAGGCGCAAGTCCAACCTGGCCGAACCGAACACCGATGGCCGGAGCCTTTCCGCGTATAAAATCCGCAAGCATTGCGAAGGGAGTCTGGCACGGCTCCAGACCGACCATATCGACCTTTACCAGATGCACCATGTGGACCGCGATTGCCGCTGGGACGAGATTTGGCAAGCCTTTAGGCAACTGGGAGACCAGGGCAAGGTGGGTTACGTGGGGTCTAGCAACTTTGCTGGATGGGACATTGCTACCGCCTGCCAGGAGGCTGACAAACGCGGTCTGATGGGTCTGTCCAGCGAACAGAGCATTTACCACCTGAACAACCGCATGGTAGAGCTCGAGGTCATCCCCGCCTGTCGGTACTACGGCTTGGGACTGATTCCGTGGAGCCCCTTGGCTGGTGGCCTTCTGGGTGGGGCTTTGCAGAAGTTGGAAAGCGGCCGACGCACCAGTGAGGAGTCCATGAAGGAAATCAACAAGAACCGCTCTAAACTGGAAAGTTACGAGGCCCTGTGCAAAAAATTAGGCGAAGCTCCAGCCACTGTGGCCTTGGCCTGGCTTCTGCACAACCCGATCGTCACTGCGCCTATCATCGGCCCCAGGACCATCGAGCAACTGGAGTCCACCGTACGTGCCACAGAAATCAAGCTGGATGAAGAAATCTTAAAACGGCTCGACCAGATTTTCCCAGGGCCCGGCGGCCAGGCACCCGAGGCGTATGCCTGGTAATTCTCCATGCTCAGTCGATCGGTGAGTTTGGCGCGGCAGTGATCAACGAACCCATCGGAATCGCGCCGCACTTGTCACTCCAATCGTACGGTATTCGCCACTAATATGGCGAAAGGCAAATATGAGCATACAAAATCTGAGATCGGACATGAAAATACCAAAAGCGGTGTCACCGCAGGAGTGGGAGACTGCTCGACAAAAGCTCCTCGTGAAGGAGAAGGAATTGACTCGCGCCCGTGACGCGCTGGCCGCCGAGCGTCGGCGGATGCCGTGGCTGGCAGTGGAGAAGGAATACCAGTTCGAAGGGCCTAAGGGCAAGGCGAGCCTGCTCGACCTGTTCGACGGTCGCCGTCAATTGATCGTCTACCGCGCGTTCTTCGAGCCGGTTGTGAAAGGCTGGCCCGAGCATGCCTGCATTGGCTGCTCCATGGTGGCTGACCAGGTAGCTCATCCAGCCCATCTGAACACTCGCGATACCACTCTCGCGTTCCTGTCGCGAGCACCGCAGGAGGACGTCAAGCGTCTGAAGGCACGCATGGGCTGGGAGCTCATCCCCTGGTATACGCTGACGGACGACTTCGACAAGGATTTCGGAGTGGACGAGTGGCACGGCACGAATGCGTTCATCCGCGATGGCGACAAGGTGTTCCGCACCTACTTTATCAATGATCGCGGCGACGAGCAGATGGGAAGCACCTGGAACTATCTCGACATCACTGCGCTCGGACGCCAGGAGGAGTGGGAGGACTCGCCCGAGGGCTATCCCCAAACGTCGCCGTACGAGTGGTGGATCTGGCACGACGAATACGCCGTCGCCCAACCGCGCCGGCCGAAAAGGACCGAATAGCAGAAGAAGCAAAATCGGAACTCCATTTTTCCGAAGTGGCAGGTCACCCACACTGTCAGCCTGTTCCCGGAACTCCTAGTAACACAGAACTAAAGTCGAGCTGAACGCCTGCGAGCCCGCAGAGGCTGTCCACCCAACGGCCTTCGACCGCCATCTCGCCTTCAAGAAGGCCAAATGAATGTGCTGCTTCCTTGCCCGCTCAGGCCACGGTTTTGTTAAGCGTATTAAAGTTTTGGCTGTTCGACGCCGCTGAAACGTAGGGCGCGCCCGTCGCGGGCGACGATGTCTTTCATCTCTTGCTCAAGCAAATCGCGGTCATCGACGCCGCGCAGCAACCGTCCAGCAAGCGAATCAAAACGCCCAGCCGCAATATCGACGATCAGCGCGGCCGCGCGCGAGGGCGGAACATTTACTCCATTATCAAAGAGATCTTGAATGTTAGGCATATAGGTTTTGCCGGCCTCGGAGTAGAGCTGCAGCTCCGTCATCGCCGTCCGCACCAGTCCAGGATCCACGGCGAAGGCCAGCACACACCGGTCTTTCGTCGTGTCGTTGAGACATTCGGTAAAACGCATGATCGCTGCCTTACTGGATGCATAGCCCGATCCGTGCGGAAAACTGTTACCAGTGCCGCCGCCGACCAGGTTGACAATACGGCCCTTCCCTCGAGCGAGCATTCTTGGTGCGACCGCCCGGCAGGAGTGAAACGTACCGCGCAGATTGATCTCAACGTCCTGCCACCAGATATCCGGATCACATTCCCATATCGGCCCAAAAGCGCGAAAGGAGCCGTGGTTGTTGACGAGCAAGTCGATAGAGCCAAGCTCGGATGCGACACGATCAAGCACCTGTTCGACGGCACGGCGATCAACCAGATCCACAGGGAAGGAGACGGCGACCCCGCCTTCCCTACCGATCAGTGACACTGTCTCATCTATCTCAGTGGCCGTCCGCGCCAGAACCGCAACCTTGGCGCCGTTCCGCGCCTGATGTAGTGCTATCTCACGTCCGATTCCGCGCCCCCCGCCCGTGACCACCGCAACAGTGCTTTTTAAATCAGTCCTCATAATTTCTTCCTGGATATCACCAGCAACCGGCGATGTGTCAATCGCGCTAGAGGACCTGTTTAATCCGAGTAAGCGGCGCTATACTACCCCGCGCTCCGTGAAAATAGTGAATTACCCGATCATATAAGTCCGCCAAGAATGAAAACGATCGCAATTATCCTACTGTTTATGCCCTTGCTTGCTGCTGATACGGAG
>JAFAVN010000433.1 GCA_019242435.1 Verrucomicrobiota bacterium
GATCGACCACGCCACCGCCCCCACCTTTCTTCTGTAAGGGACTAAATTCGGCAGCGAAAAAATGGAGCTTCTCGGTGACTGACCCCGGACTCATATAAGCTTCAAAAAGCATGAAGACCGAACCGATCTGGTAACCGGTTTCTTCTCCGGTCTCTCTTCGAATGGCGGTTTCCGGGTCGTCCCTTTCCAGAAGGCCGGCACAGGCTTCGATCAGCATCCCGTCCTCGCAACCATTAACGAAAGCCGGAAATCGGAATTGCCGGGTTAACAAGACCGTCTTCTGAGTTCGATTGAAGAGAAGAATGGTTGCGCCGTTTCCGCGATCATAAGTTTCGCGGCTAACGGTTTGCCAAGTCCCGTCGTTCCGGCGGATATCAAAAGTCGTTTTCTTGAGGACGTACCAATCATCGGAGAGAACCTTCACTTCTTTAATTCGGATCCTGTCGTTCGGCTGCATGGTGGTGGCGAATCCTGTATTGGGAATGAAGGCACTTCTAATGATTTCTTGGCATCAGAGCCATCATTGGCGATGATGGGTCGATGGATGCACATCTACTTCCAGACATTCTGGTGTTCCTGAAGGTCGCCCGCTTGGGAAGCATTAGTAAGGCCGCTGACCGGCTGAACATGGTGCAGTCCAATGTAACGGCTCGAATGCAAAAGCTGGAGCAAGCAGTGGGGGTAACGCTATTGCGGCGGCACGCACGCGGAGTCAAGTTGACCGGTGGAGGTGAAGCTCTCCTACCGTTGGCGCTCCGACTAGACGCGCTACTGAGCGATTTGGCCTATGCCTTCGGAGGGGCTAGTGCCGCCGGGGAAGCGAAGCTTCGTCTCGGCGCGATCGAGACCGTTGCCGCTGTGCAGCTTCCCGCGCTGGTCTCCGAATTTTTAGCAAACTCTGCCCGAGTCGATGTCACTGTGCAGATCGGCAGCTCAGCGAGTCTGATCAAGCAAGTCCAGGACGACGAACTCGACGCCGCCTTTGTTTCCCGAGTACCCACTCAGTCCAACGTCCGGAGCGAACCGGTAATAGCCGACAAGCTGGTCGCACTGGTGCCGAAATGGGTCAAAACCAAATCGGATCTTTTGGCGGGGTGCCGGAACGACCTTAAGATCTTGGTCCAAAGATTAGGTTGCTCTTATACAGAGAGGTTATTGCGCTTTCTGGATGACCATGGATGCCGCCCGGAACACACCATGGAAATCGGGACTCTGGAAGGAATAATAGGTTTCGTGGAAGCGGGGGTCGGAATCGCGGCGATGCCCGAGAGTTTCATCCGCGCGCTGCTCAGAAAAAGGAAGGTCGGCTTGCTAGCGTTACCAAAGGAGCTGGCTAGTATCCGGACCTTCGTCATTTTCTCGTCGAACAACGATTCCCGTTTAACGAGTGATTTTTTGCGACATTGCCGAGACGCAGGGACAAGACACTGAAGCTGCGCCTCTATTCATGGGCATTTCGCGGTTAAGGTTTTCAAATCAGCCGCAGCTCTCTCCAGATCAACAGTTTTATGTTGACGCCCGCTCGAAAGCAATGGGAGCATCGTTCCATCCCTACGGCCCCCCAAAAATTGCCCGTAGGTTTCCTCTAATGCTCCATCCCAATCCTTCTGCCGAAACTCTATGAGACACCCCATCACCACTTGGCTGTCGGCCGCTCTCGGACTCGCGTTGTTCGCCGTGGTTCCCGCGCAAGCCGCAGAAAAACATCTCACCATCTTGATGTCAGTACCCGATCTGGCGTTCCCGTTCTTTGTCCACTGTATTGATCAAGGCAAACAGGAAGCCAACAAGCTGGGTGACATCGACCTTCTTACTTCCGATGGCCAGCGCAGTTCTCCTAAGCAAACTGCGGATATAGAGGCAGCAATCACCAAAGGAGTCAGCGGTATCATCATTTCTCCGAACGATGTTGACGCTCTGGCGCCCGCACTGCAGGAAGCAGTCGACGCTAAGATTCCCGTGGTTACTTTCGATCGCCGTGTCAGCAAGGTGCCCGGCATACTTGGACACGTGGGCGCCGATAACGTCAAAGGCGGTGAAGCGCAAGGTCAGCTGGTTGAAAAGCTGTTTCCCGACGGCTGCACGGTGATGAACCTTCAAGGACAGTCCGGATCGAGCCCGGCTATTGACCGCAACAAAGGGCTGCACAATGTCCTGGATCAGGCTAAGGACAAATACAAAATTGTCTTTGAAGACACCGCCGGCTTCGATCGAGCGAAGGGTCTCAGCATGACGGAATCAGCCCTCGCTGGGATGCCGAAACCGCCGGATGTTATTGTCTGTGCGAATGACGACATGGCATTAGGCGCGCTGGAGGCTCTGAAAGCGCGCAATCTGGTAGGTAAAGTGAAATTGATCGGGTTCGATGCTCTCCCGGAAGCCCTCGCTCAGATCAAAGCCGGCAACATGACTGCTACCATCGAGCAGTTGCCCGGCGGCCAGGTTAGCGGCGCTATGGAGGTTCTGGTGGCATTTCTCCGTGACGGCAAGAAACCCGAACAACAAGTAAAGCTACTTACTCCGATTGCCATTACGGCCGACAACCTCAATCAGGCAGAGCGCCTAAACGAGGTAAAATAGAGAGCCGAAGGCGACGCTGAGCGTTTGGCGGTCAGGCTCGTGGCCAGCCATAATGCGGCCCATGGGTCATATAAGACCTATATGACCTATGAGTGCTATATGACCCATTCGTAAACGAACGCTTAACGCCAAACGTTTGATGGAACCGCTGCTACGCATGATGTCAATCCGGAAGCGATTTCCGGGTGTCCAGGCGCTCGACGATGCCGGTCTCGAAGTGTTACCTGGCGAAATCCATGCGCTGCTTGGCGAGAACGGGGCAGGCAAGTCGACCCTGATCAAAATTCTGGCCGGCGCCCAGCAGCCCGACAGTGGGACCATTGAATTCGCCGGGCAGAATGTGGTCATGCTTTCACCGCATGATGCGCAGCGGCGCGGCATAGCGACGATCTATCAAGAGTTCACTCTGGCTCCGAACATGACGATCGCCGAAAATGTCTTTATCGGGCGCGAACCCGGTACCGGCTTTTTCGTAGATTGGGGAAAAATGGCGGCGGAGACCAAAGCGATCACTCAGCGACTTGGGCTCCAGATGCAACCAATGGCGGCAGTGCGCAATTTGAGCGTGGCTGAGCAGCAGATGGTTGAGATCGCGCGAGCATTGTCCATGAAGTCGCGGCTGATCGTCATGGACGAACCTACCTCGGCCCTGTCGTTGAGCGAAGTCGACAAGCTCTTTCGCATCGCTCGAGAGTTGAAGGCGCAAGGGCTGAGTATCATTTTCGTTACGCATCGCTTGGAAGAGGTCATGGAAATCTGTGACCGCTACACCGTGCTCCGCGACGGGCGCCTCATGGGCAGTGGTTCAATTTCCGAGATCACCATTGATGGCATCATCCGGCTCATGGTTGGCCGCCAGGTAAAGGCGTTATTTGCTCATCGCGACAGGGAGATTGCGGGTGATGTTGTGCTCAAGGTTGAAGGTTTGAATCGGCGCGGCAATACCCAAGACCAGAATGCAACCGTTCTAGCCGATGTCGGTTTCGAAGTCAGAGCAGGCGAAATTTTAGGGGTTGCCGGGTTGGTCGGCGCCGGACGGACTGAAATGGCGCGCGCGCTATTCGGCGCCGACGCGTTCGATTCAGGTCGCATCATCATTGACGGCCAGGAGGTCCATATTCGTTCGCCCAAGGATGCGATCGGTCACGGAATCGGCCTGGTGCCGGAGGATCGGAAACAGCAGGCGCTGTTCCTGGCGCTAGCCGTCCGGGTCAATCTTAGCATGGCTTCCCACAAACGGATCCTGCGATGGGGGGTATTTATCGACGAAACGGCCGAACGGACCATGGTGGAGGAGTACCGCAAAAAACTGAATATCCGCATGGCAAGTCAGGACCAGCTGATTGCCAATCTTTCAGGCGGAAACCAGCAGAAAGTCACACTGGCCCGCTGGCTGGCACTCCGGCCGAAGGTGCTGATCGTCGACGAGCCAACAAGGGGCATTGATATTGTTGCCAAAGTTGAAGTCCACAATCTCCTTTTCGAAATGGCGCAATCGGGTATCGCGGTGGTCGCCATTTCCTCGGAGCTGCCCGAAGTCCTGGCAATTAGCGATCGCATCATTACGATGCGGGAAGGCCGTGTCACCGGCCAGATCAAACGAGAGGACGCAACCGAAGAGATACTGATGTCGATGATGACTTTGAGTGTGAAACCGACTTGAAACGACCCATGGAAACGTTGACCCGAGATCCTCACGCACCGACGCAGAAAAAGTTCGACATATTCGGCTTTCTGGCTCGCTTCGCACCGCTCATTTTCCTGATTGTGCTGATGAGCGCCTTTGCTGTCTTCGAACCGCGGTTTCTGACGCCGCTCAATCTTTTTAATATCCTCCGGCAGGTCTCTATCTACGGCCTGCTCGCAGTGGGCATGACCTTCGTTATATTAACCGCCGGCATCGACCTTTCGATCGGTTCGCTAGTCGCGTTTGCCGGCTTAGCCGCAGCGGCAGTTTCGAAGGGTGGGCTCGCCAACCGGTTTACTGTTGGCGCGGGCGAGGCGGCGGCCAGCTACCCCTGGTATCTCGCCGCGCTGGCCGCAATCGCCGTTGGGGTTGCCGGAGGACTTTTGCAAGGCTTCGCCATCACCAGGCTTAAGGTCCCGCCGTTCGTGGTGACACTCGGAGGCATGTCCGCGTTTCGAGGCGCCGCCTTACTGTTCGCTGCGGGCGGACCAATCAGCGGTTTCGAACCGAATTTCGTCTGGATGGGCCAGGGAAAGATCTTTAACCAGATACCAGTCCCGGTGGTTATCTTCCTCGCGTTTGCGGTGCTTGCCCATGTCGTTCTCCGATACACTCGTTACGGACGCCAGGTCTATGCGGTCGGCGGTAACCCGGAAGCAGCTCGTCTTTCCGGGCTGAACGTCCGCGCCGTTGTTACCAGTGTGTACGTAATTATGGGCTTTTTCGCTGGCCTCGGCGCTTTCGTGCTGTCAGCACGACTAAACTCGGCTGAAGCTGTGGCGGGGACCGGCTACGAGCTTACGGTCATTGCCTCGGTAGTAATCGGCGGTACCAGTCTGTTTGGAGGTGTCGGCACGATTTTCGGGACAGTGATCGGCACGATACTCATCGGAGTTCTGCTCAATGGTCTCGTGCTGATGGATGTCTCAGCCTATATCCAACAGATTATTATCGGCATTATCATCGTACTCGCCGTTGCCTTCGATACCTTCGCTAAGTCTCGCCAGCGAGTTGCCTGAGATGGGCCGGCGGCGTTGCTCGTCGGTGAGTATCGATCGAGATATACGCCCTCATTACCGCCACCCCGGTTCGGACCGCCTGGCCGGCGGCCCATTTTGATCGCAACGAAAGCCAAGCTATTTACGGGACAGGATACTAGATTGTAGTATTTTTTTGTCAGTGCTACTGGGGCAATTCGCTGATAGTCGAGCTTGAAGGGAGCCGGCTAGGATTCTGTGGCCGGACGCGGCGGCGAGTAACTCCAGCAGGAGGAATAGTTCTATGAAGACCAAAAGCTTATATTTATCGATCTGTGCCGCGCTCACACTGCTTTTCTTGCCCGGGACGAGCTTTGCAGGTGGCTGGCATGGTGGTGGCGGTGGTGGCGGTGGTGGCTGGCATGGGGGTGGCTTTCGTGGCGGCGGGTTTCATGGGGGTGGCTTTCGCGGCGGCGCCAGGTTTCATGGCGGGCACTTCTATCGCTACGGTTGGTGGCCGGGATACGGTTGGGGATGGTGGGGCTGGGGCGGTTACTATCCTTACTGGGTATGGGGAGATTATTATCCCTATTACGCAGGCAGTTCTTACGGAGGCGATGACCCCTCTGGCTCAGGCTGGCAGAATGAAAATCAAGCGCTGCAAGCTAAGCTCGCGCAGCTCGGCTTTTATCATGGCCGGATTGACGGAGTTGTAGGGCCCGAAACGGAAGCCGCGATCAGGGAGTTCCAAAACAGTCGAGGTTTAAGACCGACCGGAGAGCTCGACTCGGAAACCTTAGACGCGCTTGGGTCGGGCTGATCAACCGCCGCGTCGAGCTTTTGGTCCGGGGCCTGGGACAGCGCACCGAAATGCCGGTCAGCGCCGCCCGATAATGCTAACCGATCGGGGCGCCCTACGGGAGCCGCTTTGCCTGCTCAAGCGTACTGTCCCAAAGTAAGCGGCCCCCGAGAGTGACCCCTGAGCCTAAACAGGCTCACCGTCTGCTGCACGGTCGCTTTCTTGCCCTATTCTCCGAGAGCAAGACAGAAAAGAAACAGCGACATGCCGGACAGAAAGACTAAGGCAGCCATACCTCCGTTTTTCCTTAAAATAGATAAATCGGCGAGATAACAGAGAAAGCTTACTCAATTACCAATGACACGATGTTCTGAGTCGCCGGTAATGTGAAGGTAAACCGGCGATGTTCCGCGGGAAGGCGCCCGGGAGTTTCCAGGTGAGCAGAAAGTTCAGCAGCCTCCAACAGGCTCAAAGTCCTGGAAAGCTTTGCAC
>JAFAVN010000145.1 GCA_019242435.1 Verrucomicrobiota bacterium
TTGTCCTATGAGACCTATGTGTCCTGTGAGCCCTACTCGAAACGATAAGTAGCGGGCTTCCCCTCGCCGCCACACGCCGATACGCCGACACAGCCATGCTTCGTTGTGATCGCCGCAACCCTAGGTAAGCTGTCCCGCGTTTCATGAATCTGACTAGGTGCAAATGGATGTTGTTGGTCGTCGTTATTCGATTGGGCTTTGGAAGCGCTCTCCACGCGGCGGAAGAGTTGGACGCCGGGAATCCGGAGAAGGAGCGGCTAGCCGCTATTGAACAAAATGTGGGCGGTCGGCTGGGTGTAGCGCTTCTGGACACCGGCAACTCCAAACGGCTTGAATATCGTGCTTCGGAACCGTTCCCGATGTGCAGTACTTTCAAGTTTCTGGCAGCAGCGGAGGTTTTAAGCCGGGTGGATGCTAGTCAGGAACAGCTGGATCGAAGAATCTCTTACGGTGAGGCGGATCTGCTCACCTGGGCCCCGGTAACGGCGGAACATGTTAAAGAAGGCAGCATGACGCTGAGCGACATCTGTGCGGCCGCTATCGAATTAAGCGACAACACCGCCGGCAATCTCATCCTGAGAACCATTGGTGGTCCCGAAGGTCTCACCCGCTATCTCCGTTCGCTAGGAGATCGATTCACGCGGCTTGATCGGATCGAGCCTGAACTCAACACAGCTGTCGAAGGAGACGAGCGCGATACCACTACCCCAGCATCAATGCTGCGCGATTTACAGGTGCTTCTATTGGGTGATAAGTTATCTGCGACCAGCCGGCAACAGCTGGAAGCATGGTTAGTTGCAAATAAGACTGGCGATAAACGGTTGCGCGCAGGGTTGCCTAAAGATTGGCGCATCGGAGATAAGACTGGTACGGGCGACAATGCAGCATTGGGGGATATTGCCATCGTTCGCCCGCCAAATCGTAATCCTATTCTGGTGGTCGTTTACACGCATGGATCATCAGCACCCGCAGAGAAGCTGAATGAGGTATTTTCAAACGTCGGAAAACTGATTGGAGCGACGTTTTAACCGGGAGTCGTTTCGGATGAGTCCGCGACTGCCAGGAAGAGGTCCCAAAGCTTCTAAGTTATTCCGCAAAGGGTTGCACTCTCTTTGCCCCCGATCAATTGCGCCGGCGGCTCGGCAGCTTTCGGACTGGTCTGCCGTTGACCTAAGACAATAGCATCGTCGGACAAGCGTTTCGGCTTTGGCGGGGAGCCTCGCCCTACCGATGCTGAGCCACTCCCGAGTTATTCTTTTCGCTTGACGATTATCATCTAGCAGCTCTAAGGTTCGCCTAAATGTCAGCTAACCGACTGAGTAAGCGAATCGGTGTGCTGGTAGCCGTAGGCCTCTCGTCCGTACGAGTAGCCTAGCGTACCAGCTCCCCGAAATCATTCGGGCCCAGCGGTCGTTGACTATTCTCTGGCGGACACTCTTTCATTCGAAAGAGATTTCATTCATCAAACTACCAACCTGCTCTCTTTCTACATGCCATGAACTCCCGATCACCAATACGCAGTTTCCGTAACGGATCTATGACTCCGTATGCCGGAAAAAACTTTACTCGAGCGCCAAGAGAAACGCGGCGTCAGAAATCGAGAGAACGCCGGGGTGAGTTATCTCCCGCTAACACCAATGTTAGTTATCCACACGAATTGTTGGATTCCGGATTCGAAGCGACCCAATTTTTAGCCTTAGAAGGAGACTAATCTGGTTTGATTGAGAAACGGCTAGCAGGGAATGCGGATGGCGCTCATTATTGCGCATCTGACTGGATCGCGAGAACGCGATCCCTCCAATAGAGGCGGCGCCTTAACCCTGCTCATAGGCTCTCGTCAGGCCGGCTATGTTAAGCTTGTGCATCTCCAGCATCGCCTTCATGACGCGATTTGCCTTTTCAGAATCTTTATCTCCCAAGAACTCCAACAGAATCGTCGGCACGATTTGCCAGGACACACCGTACCTGTCTTTGAGCCAGCCACAGGAATTCGTTTCCCCACCCTCGGCTGACAGCTTTTCCCAGAGCTCGTCCACTTCTTCCTGAGATTGGCAATGGACAAAGAAAGAGATGGCGGGCGTGAAAGTAAATTCAGGTCCGGCGTTCAAGGCGACGAATTCCTGGCCGTGGAGCGAAAATTTGATCGTCATGACCGATCCCTCGGGCCCAGGACCGGCTTCTCTATACCGCAGGATTTCCAGAATTTTTGCGTCTTTGAAGGCTGACAGATAGAAATTCACGGCCTCTTCGGCTTTGCCGTCGAACCAGAGGAACGGTGTGATTTTTTGCATATAGCGATTTTGGGGCGTTGAGTCTCAGTTCAATAGATACGACGAACCAGTGAGGTTGATCGGGACAATCTAAGCCATCTAAAGGCCGGCCGGTAGGGCGAGGCTCCGGTAGGTACCGAGCACATCCGCAACGTCCACCGTTCTGAGACAGGTGTTGGCATACGCCACCGACCAACTGCCGAGCCGCCGATCCATGGCGCCCGAAGTTGTCATGACATCTGCCGTAAAGCTGGGCTTTCCGGCTTGCGAAGCCGGTGGGTTTTGCGGATCGGCCACGAATCAGTGCAGAAACGTTTTCTGTTTAATCACCAATTTCCCCCTGCGAACCAGGTTCGATTATTCAGGGAGCCTGGCCCTACCAATCCGGGGCAACGGTGTCTCTGACGATTTGAAGTCAATAACCAGATGATTCGAGAACCCTTTGAATGGAGAGTTCGCGGTGGTATCTGCTATCTGGCTATGAGTTTGAATCATCTGTTGTCAACGACTTGGCGCGTTCGCTTGGGGTGGAGATCTGTTCTCATGCTGGTTTGGGGTTTGTTGATTGGACCGGCTGGGGTTTTGGCGGAATCGGCGTCC
>JAFAVN010000185.1 GCA_019242435.1 Verrucomicrobiota bacterium
CTGCGGAGGCTACAACGTTTCGCGCTTTCACCGCTGTTACCTTCGTTCGCGCATTCCTGCTTCACACCGCGTTCCCATTGCGTTCACGGCGTTCTGACGTTTCCTTCCCCAATGGATCTACTGGCTTCAAGCAACTAACCGGGGCTAAAGATTTTCTGCGACTAAATTGAAATGCAGACAGCGTGCGTCAAAGTGTTTTAAGAGTTGTCTTGCCCTAGGTGCCAGATGGGCCGCTTCGTAGTCTTCCCCCGCGAACTTACGAATCGCATCGACGGATGAGAACCGGGTTACCGTCATAAATTCAATTTCATCACCAACGTCTCGGCGGAGGACCGACGCGCCGTGGTAACCATCGATTTCGTGAAGCGATGGAAGAAAGCTTGAGCGGAGAAACTCTTCATACAGATCTGCGTTTTGGGTGTTAGCGGCCCAACCGCGCCACAATCGTGCGATCATTGCCCAAAGCTATACAGCCCAAACTGACAAAACAAGTACGGCAGCACTGCGAGGACACTACCGAAGATTTGGTCTTGCTACCCGAACCAGCAACTTTCCGAAATTCTCGCCGCGGAAAAGTTTTTTGAACGCCTGGGGAGCGTTTTCCAGGCCTTCTACAACGTCTTCGCGATATTTGATGCGTTTTTCCCTGACCCAGGTAATCATGTCACTGAAAAACGATGCCTTTTGATCTGCAAAATCACTCTGAATAAAACCTCGAAAGTTCAGGCGCTGGCTCAAAATGGCTCGCAATACGAGCGGCACCTGATTTGGCCCTGGCGGCAACTGAGCATCGTTATAGTTTGCTATCAGCCCACAGACCGGAACTCGCGCGAAGTTGTTCAGGAGTGGTAAGACCGCTTCGAAAACTTTACCTCCGACATTCTCAAAATAGACATCAATTCCTTTTGGGCAGGCGTTTTGCAGGCAATGAGATAGATCCGGCGCATGATGGTTGATACAGGCATCGAACCCAAGCTCGTTCACAACGTAATCACATTTTTCTTGAGCGCCGGCTATTCCAACCACGCGGCACCTTTTTAGTTTAGCGATCTGTCCGACGATAGCGCCGACCGCACCGGCAGCTGCTGATACCACCACGGTTTCGCCAGATTTGGGCTGCCCGATGTGTAAAAGGCCGAAGTAAGCGGTCATTCCCGGCATACCAAGAACCCCAAGAGCAGTCGAGATCGGGGCCGGTGAAGGGTCAACCTTGCGCATCTGCGTTCCGTCTGAAAACGCGTACTCCTGCCAGCCAGTTCGTCCTTCAATAATGTCACCTGGAGCAAAATTTGGCAGATTCGAGCTAACCACTTCGCTCACGGTGCCGCCCACCATGACGTCTCCGATGGCGACCGGCGGCGCATAAGATTTGGCATCTCTCATCCGTCCGCGCATGTATGGATCGAGAGATAACCAGAGTGTTCGTAATAACATTTGGCCGGGTGGCAGATCCGGTAGTTTCACTTCGGAAAATTCGAAATCGGCTTCGCTGGGTTCTGCGGCGGGTCGGCGGGCCAGTAGGATGCGGCGGTTCCTGACGGTAGCCATAGAAACAGTTCGCTTCAGAACGAACTATTCGCAAGAGCGAGAACCAACGAGAATGAGCGGGAACGCCGAAACGCTTTCTCCGTTGGCAACGTTCTCTCGAGGGACTAGTGATTTAGTTATGGAACAGCGGCCTTTGCGGTCGGTGCCCCAGGTGGCGGTGATAACCGGAGCGGCGCAAGGAATTGGCCGGACGGTGGCTCGGGTACTGGCTCAGCGCGGATTTGCTCTTGGTTTAAACGATTTACGTTCTCCGGCGGAAACACTCGACGATGTCCGAGGCGCCACTGAATTCTTGGAACTGGTTGGAGATATCACGGACGAGGATGCGGTGATCGGCTTCGCAGAAAGAGTGATGTCGACTTGGGGCCGGGTGGATGTTTTGGTAAACAATGCCGGGATCAGCTCTATCCAGCCGGCTGAGGGTACTTCAGTCACTCAGTTTCGGCGGGTATTGGATGTGAATCTGGTGGCTCCTTTCATTCTCGCTAAGGTGTTCGGTTCAATGATGCTGAATCAACGGTCCGGGAGCATTATCAACATTGCATCGATTGCCGGGCTGGTGGGTATTGCCGATCGGGTTGCTTACAATGCTTCGAAACATGGTGTAATCGGGCTCACTCGCACGCTGGCGGCGGAGTGGGGGGGCGTGGGGTACGTTGCAACGCCATATGCCCGGGTTGGGTGAAAACACCCATGGATGCGGCGGATCAGCTGAGTAGCGGCTATACCGATAGCGATATTATGGATCGGGTTCCGATGGGCCGTTTTGCTTCACCCGGAGACGTAGCGGCAGCGGTGGCATTTCTAGCAGATCCCGAGCAAAGCGGTTTTATTAACGGCCAAGCGATTGCGGTGGATGGCGGGTGGACGGCGGATGGGACCTGGCAGAGTTTGCGATTGAAACACCGCTAATCAGGCGGGAACCAGCGAGAAGCATCTGCGGATCTGATTTCTCGGGATCAATCGAATACGGTTGGTTGATTAGGATTGCTCGCAGCTTCGAAACAGAAGTGGATTTGTTCTGCTGTTACCCGGGACAAGGATAAGGGCGGAAGCGATTCTAGCGGGAAAAACTCGACGGCGGAGGTTTCAACCGAAGTAGTTGGACTGCCGCCTTCGATTTCGCAAAGGAAGAAGAGCTTATAGATATGAAATGGAAAAGGTGGATCGTGCGGATGCCTGGTGCGATCGAACAAGGCTAAGAGCCGGCTGGCCCGTGACTTAAACCCGCTCTCCTGGAGTACTTCCTTTTCTACCGCCTCGGACGGCGAATCGTTCACGTCAGCCCAGCCGCCAGGGAGGGTCCAAAGCCCATCGGATCTTTCCTGTACTAGCAAGATTCGGTCCTCTCTAAAAATAGCTGCGCGCACATCGACTTTCGGTGTGGCGTAGCCGGACTGAGCAGCGAAAATGGTTTGAATCAAGGGGCCTTCTATTTGGCTGTGCTGCCCAAAGATCTGCGCGGCGATGTCCGATATGCGTTGATAACGCTCCTTATCGTAATCAGTCGACGCGAAGTGGAGTCCCGTTTGAGCCAGCGCCTGAAGTTCCCTGGCCCACCGAATCCATCGCGGTTCGAAATGCATAGAGTCTGGGTCCACCATATTCAGGCGAAGTTCAACCTTCAAAGCTCGGAGCAGAGTCGGGCTCGGGACCAAACTGAAACAGATCGGGAGGAAACTGGTTTTATTTAGTCGACCGGCGTCTGGCGAGCAGGTCCTCGATACTGGATTGCTTCAGCGTGAAATGGAGGATTGGCGTGCTCCGTAATTGAGTATAACACCGTTTCCGGCAGCCCACTTTCCAGTGGCCCAAAAATCGGCGTTGCGATGCCGGAGCCTCTTTCCTGCGTGAAGCTAACGATGCTCATTCCTTGCTTCAAGAATCCCTTGATGTCAAGATGTAGTCATGTCGAAACCCGCCGCTTCCACGCGCCCTGGTGTTCATGTCTGGCTCATTCTGATGAAGGCACACGGAGCAATTCAATCAGTGGCCGCTAAAAGCATCGCGGATTCCAATCTTTGTCCGTCGGACTTTCAGATACTGGAGATTCTGCTGCACAAAGGCGCTCTGCCCGTCAACCTGATTGGTCGCAAGATCATGCTGACTAGCGGATCTATCTCGACCGCGGTAAATCGGCTTGAGAAGCGCAAACTGGTGCGTCGGGATCCGTCAGTTAATGATGCTCGCGTGATCTATGTTTCTCTTACCGGCACTGGCCACGCGTTGATCCAGCGAATTTTTTCGCGGCATGCGCAACGGATGGAAGATGTGTTCGGCCCATTGTCCGACCAGGAACGGCGATTGTTAGAAGAACTTCTGAAAAAAATTGGCAAACACGCGGAAACATTGGGGACGTCACCCGGCGGAATCAGAATATCTTGACATCAAGATAATCAGGGGAAATGGTGTCTCGATAACACCCGCTTAAACCAGTAATTCTAATCATGGCTAAACTTCTTTATATTGAAGCTTCTCCCAGGAAAGATCGGTCCAGATCAACTCGGGTCGCACGGACCTTCCTGGCCGCGTATCAGAAGAACCACCTGGACGACTCCATTGAAACATTAGATCTTTGGGCAACCAGCCTTCCTCGTTTCGATGGAGCCACCATCGAAGCCAAGTACGCCATACTCCAAGGCCAAGCCCTTACGCCTGACCAGGCGCAGGCTTGGAAATCTGTTGTAGAAGTAATCGGACAGTTCAAATCGGCCGACAAATACCTTTTCTCGTTACCGATGTGGAACTTTGGGGTGCCCTACGTATTTAAGCATTATATTGATGTTCTGATTCAGCCGGGTCTCACATTTTCATTTGATCCGCAGTCGGGTTACAAGGGCCTTATAACTGGGAAGAAAGCTGCCGCGATTTATGCGCGTGGGGGCGCCTATGGTCCCGGTACGCGAATGGAAGATTACGATCTGCAAAGCAAAACGCTCGCCGTTACCCTTGGATTTATCGGGCTCACTGACTTGGTGAACATCTTTGTCGAACCAACGTTGGGTCCCCAAGAAGTATCCGAGGCAGGATTTGCTCAGGCAGAGGAATTAGCAGTCTCTACGGCGAGGTCGTTTTAAGCGGCAGAAGAATCGCAGATTTTCAACCATTAAGGAGAACGGTTGTGGATGGCCGTATCC
>JAFAVN010000194.1 GCA_019242435.1 Verrucomicrobiota bacterium
GCAGCGGTAAACAGTACGAGGGCTACTCGAAAGAAACCGTGAGAAAACAGGTTGTGTATGATTGGCCACCAGGTAATGCCGGTTTCCGCTGCCACCGCGATGCCGAGGCCGGTGTTATAGAAGGGCTGAGTGAAATCAACAACGCGCTCTCGCGGGCCGGTGACAGTCAAGGCGGCTACCGCTCCGTCTAACGAGCCATTGGCCACTCCGTCGACCAGTCCCTGGAGCGAGGTTTCCTGAAACCGGTACTGCAGGTGCATCTGATCGGCAATGCGGCGCCAGAGATCGATGCTGATCCCGCGCCAGGTGCCGTCTTTTGTCTTCATCGCAAAGGGCGGCGCGATCTTGGTGCCGATGACAAGTTCGCGCGTCGCGGCTGATCTCGAGTCCTGCGCCCGGCCCTGAGGCGCTAGAGTCGCTACTACTCCGAAGGCTAAAACGACAATCACGGGGCAAATTCTTGCTAGCCTGCATCCGCTCCCTTTTCTGACCTTTGCCGCTTCACCGCGAGAGACTATGGGCGCAAGGTGGTTGCAGCCGCACTTTTTGGGTTGGGAATCGGCAACCCGGTCGCCCCAGGTCAGGCTTCTTAGCCGCGCCCGGCACGGCTGCGAAGAATCGAGCGGCTCCGTCGGGATCCAATCATTGGCAAACATTCGCTTTGGGTAAGCTCCGATGCATAGCTGTCTTATCGGGTCAGCAAAGCCATTTTCCAGGCATGCGACCTTTGAGCAAATTCTCTTTTCACCGTTAATATGGTCAGCCAGGAGATCGTGTTAGAAAGTGATACATTGGAGCCATCTCCTTTGAGTTGTACCAGCCTCAATCGGTCACCATCTTTCGTGAATCTCTCGAGCCTTTGCCCGTAGCGGTGACGGCATATCCGCCCAGCAGATTGTCACAAGAACGTAACACGGGCTAGGCCTCATAACGTTGACACCCTTATCGCGCTTGGCAGAATTTGCCCGGATCACGGATTAAATGACCCCGTGAAGATGGATAGTTTAATCAGGTTAACTTCCAAGAGGCCACCGAATGAACTCAATTTTGAAGACCTTGGGCGTTTTAAACGCCTTAGCCCTCGTGACGACGGGCACCTTTGTCACCACAACTTGCCTTGGAGCGGATATAACAGGAGCAGGATCCACGTTTGTGTTTCCAGTCTTATCGAAGTGGTCCGCCGCTTATAAGCCGAAAACTGGAATTGGCATCAACTATCAGTCGATTGGCTCGGGGGGAGGAATTGCCCAAATAAAGGCCGGTACAGTAGACTTCGGAGCGACGGACAAGCCGCTGGAACCTGATGAACTGGACAAGGCTGGACTGGCGCAGTTTCCAGTGGTGATCGGAGGGATAGTTCCGGTAGTGAATCTTCCGAATATTAAACCCGGGCAATTGCATTTTACGGGGCCGTTACTGGCTGACATCTTCCTCGGGAAAGTCAAAAAGTGGAACGACCCGGCAATCAAAGAGGTCAATCCGGACGTAAATCTTCCCGGCACGACGATTAACATCGTGCACCGCTCTGACGGCTCCGGCACTACCTTTAACTGGACAAATTATCTGAGTAAAGTCAGTCCGGACTGGAAAAGCAAAGTAGGTGAGGGAACGGCGGTATCCTGGCCGACCGGAACCGGAGGTAAGGGAAACGAGGGTGTTTCGGCGTTTGTGCAGCGGATTCCGGGGTCGATCGGTTATGTGGAATATGCGTATGCGCTCCAGAACAAAATGAACTACGGCCTGGTGAAGAACAGCGCTGGAAAATTCGTTGAGCCGAATGGTGATAGCTTCTCGGCCGCGGCCGCTAACGCCAAATGGGCTGACGCCAAGCATTTTTACCTCATCTTGACAGACGCCCCCGGCGACACGAGCTGGCCTATTGCCGCAACCACGTGGGTTCTTCTATACAGACAGCCGAAAGACGCGAGCCGCACAAAACAGGTTTTGGACTTTTTCAGATGGGCTTTTACGGAGAGACAAGAAGACGCCAAAGCTTTGGATTACGTGCCCTTGCCCGATAGCCTGGTAAAGCTAATCGAAGATTATTGGAAAACAGAAATTAAATTGTAGATAGTTGCTGCGGGCGGATCAGCACTCGCGGATCCGCCTCGCGGGTGTGGAGTGCTTATGCCGGTAGCGGAAGAAAACCAGGTATCGCTTGAGAGATTGGCGAAGCGCCGATTTCGCCTGGGTGATTTTCTTTTTCAGAATTTAACGGCGGTGATCGCCGTTCTCGTAGGATTATTGTTATTAGCCACCGGCGCTTCGATGCTGGTGGGTGGTCAGGAAGCATTCCAGAAATTTGGCCTTGGATTTTTCGTCAGCACAGCTTGGGACCCCGTAGCCAAAAATTTCGGCGCTTTGGTGCCGATCTACGGGACGATTGTTAGCGCCGTGCTCGCTCTTATCATCGCGGTGCCGGTCAGTTTTTGTATAGCCCTTTTCTTGACAGAATTGGCTCCGGTCTGGATGCGGCGGCCGCTGGGAATCATTATCGAACTTTTGGCGGGTATCCCCAGCATCATTTACGGAATGTGGGGACTGTTTGTCTTTGCTCCCTTCATGGCTGCGTACGTGCAACCTCCGATTAATGATACCTTGGGCAACATACCGCTGGTAGGAGCATTTTTTTCGGGGCCGCCGCTCGGTGTTGGCATGCTGACCGCAGGAATCATCCTCGCGATCATGATCATTCCCTTTATTTCTTCGATCATGCGAGATGTATTTCTCCAGGCGCCGCCGGTTCTCAAAGAGTCTGCTTACGGACTCGGAGCAACCACCTGGGAAGTAATGTTCAAGGTGGTGCTGCCGTACACCCGAGCCGCGGTCGTGGGTGGGATTTTTCTAGGCCTTGGCCGTGCTTTGGGAGAAACCATGGCGGTGACTTTTGTTATTGGCAACGCTCATGATCTCACCTTTTCTCTCCTCCAGCCTGCCAATTCCATAGCCGCCGTGATAGCCAATGAGTTTACCGAGGCGGACTCGCCTACTTACCTGTCCGCTTTGATCGCGCTCGGATTTGTGCTTTTCATCATCACTTTTGTGGTTTTGGCGATCGCGAAGTTACTCCTGCTTCGGCTTGGCAGCCTGGAAGGGCGGAAGTAATAAGGGAGCGCCTGCATGAATGTGCTTTATTTAAGACGCCGTATAACTAACGTGGTGGGCCTGTCGCTCTCATTGTTAGCCACGCTGTTTACGCTATTTTGGCTTTTCTGGATCCTCTGGACGACTTTTACTGAGGGAATAGCTGCATTGAATTGGAGGGTCGTCACCGAGATGACACCCCCGCCGGGGAGCGAGGGGGGGCTTTTGAACGCGATCTATGGCAGCTTTGTAATGATTGTCATCGCAGTCCTGATAGGTTCTCCAACTGGGATTCTGGCGGGAATCTATCTCGCCGAATTCGGGAAGAAAGGTGCGCTCGCCGGCGTTATTCGCTTCATTAACGACATCCTGCTATCGGCGCCATCCATTATCATCGGTCTGTTTGTATACGAACTGGTGGTTCGGCCGCAGGGCCATTTCTCTGCCTGGGCGGGTTCGATTGCTCTCGCGATTATTATGCTGCCCGTGGTCATTCGAGTGACCGACGAGACTTTGCGCTTAGTACCGGACAACCTGCGAGAGGCTGCGCTGGCTGTGGGTGCTCCTAAATGGAGTGTAGTACTGCAGGTGACATTGCCGGCGGCCGTCTCCGGCGTTCTCACCGGCGTTCTGTTGGGAATTGCCAGGATCAGTGGAGAGACCGCGCCGCTCCTATTTACTGCGTTGAACAACCAGTTTTGGAGCACCAACCTGAATGGGCCGATGGCCAATATACCAGTATCTATTTTCCAGTTTGCTCTCAGTCCTTACGAACAATGGCATAGCTTGGCTTGGGCCGGCGGATTTATCGTCACCTTTCTCATTCTCATCCTTAGCATCGTGTCACGAATGATTCTCTTTCGGAAATAAACGATGGGCAGTGAAAACATGACAAAGCCGTCTAACCCGGCGGCTGCGATTGCGGCTGGCACGGCAGCGCAACCAGCCGGGCAAATTGCTCCGGAGCCGATCCCGAATCCCAAAATTCAAGTCAAATCATTGGATTTCTATTACGGTAACTCGCATGCGTTAAAGGACATCAATATCGAAATTCCAAATAAGGAAGTGACCGCATTCTTTGGTCCTTCCGGGTGTGGTAAATCGACTCTACTGCGCGTCTTAAATCGGATGTACAGCCTGTACCATACTCACAGAGCCACCGGGACTGTCCTCATAGACGGGCAAGACATCCTTCGCAAGGAGGTTGACGTGACGCGCCTAAGGACGCGAGTCGGCATGGTGTTTCAGAAGCCGACACCGTTTCCAATGTCGATCTACGACAACATCGCCTTTGGCATCAGGATGAACAAGATACTTCCGAAATCGGATCAAGATGCAAAGGTAGAACAAGTTCTGCAAGAGGCAGCGCTTTGGGACGAAGTGAAGGATCGATTAAAGCACTCAGCCGCCAATCTTTCTGGAGGCCAACAGCAGCGACTGTGCATAGCACGCTCGCTGGTTAGTGATCCTGAGGTGCTCCTCATGGATGAGCCCTGTTCAGCGCTCGATCCAATTGCGACGGCTAAGGTCGAAGAGTTGATCCTGGAACTGCGGCGATCACTAGCCGTGGTAGTTGTTACCCACAGCTTACAGCAGGCCAGCAGGGCCTCAACCTACAGCGTTTTCATGTACTTGGGCCGGGTCATGGAAGTTGGGCCGACCGAACGCCTCTTTTCCAAACCTAAAAGCAAGTTAACCGAAGATTACCTTACTGGGCGATTTGGTTAGCCTCTTCATTGCAAATCTGCATCGAAACGGGCGGGCGGTTCTGCAGGGCTGGTTTTCGGCGTTAAAGCGTCAAGCAACGCCCGCAACGATTTGGAGGTCCGCCCGCGTTGCCAGACAACGAGAAAGTCCCAAGTGGCTTTAGGATCTGAGACTGGCAGCATGGCAACTCCGGCGACTGGAAAATCCTTGAGATAACCCGGGAGCAAAGCAACCGCGCCTTCACTCACCACTAATGTAAACGTGTTGGAGAGGCTGGTTGCTTCCTGGACGAATCTAGGGCGGAACCCGGCTCTCCGGCAGAGTTGCGTGATCCAGCGGTCGCGCCCCGGCAAATCTTTTTCGGCCGTCCCAAGGAAACGTTCACCTCGCAATTCTTTAAGCTGGATCTGTTTTTTCGAGGCTAAGCGATGCTCAGCGGGCATGACGACGATGACCGGTAAGGTCGCCAGTTTGCCGGTGTAAAACTCAGTAGAAAGCAGCGTACCTTCTTGTCCGATCAGGGCGAGATCGATTTCGCCTTTGCGCAAAGCAGCGATCTGTTCCCCGGGCGACAGATCCAACAACTTCACCTTGACTTCCGGATACGACCGGCGCAGAGCGGAGAGGGCGGGATTCAGAAACATTTGCGCAGCGGACCCTAGGTATCCGACCCGGATCAGGTCACGCTGTCCACGGGCTAAGCGGCGCGCTTCAGCGATAGCCGAATCGTACTCTGCCAGAACGGTCGGCAAGGAATTAGCCAAAGCATATCCGGCATCGGTTGGACGAACGCCGACAGTGGTGCGTTCGAGCAGTGCTCCTCCAATTTCAGCTTCCAGCGCTTGCATCTGACGAGAAAGCGTTGATTGGGATACTCGGAGCCGGGCGGCGGCGCGGTTAAGGCTACCTTCCTTGAGAATAACCAGAAAGTCGTGCAGCTGACCTAACATGGCGGCAGGATATGCATAAACCGCATAACGGCAAGCTTAAACCGGAATTAGTCCCGGCCAGTCCGGTCAAGTAAGCTTCGGTCGTTTGAATAACACGAGTTCAGGAACCAAAGGAGCACAGATTGGGAGGAGTGCAGGAGTTCAGAAGTGGGGCGGCTTCGCTAGCTCCTTAGGCGGATGGTGGCGGGTTCCCATTTGACTAAAAATTCGCAAACAACTTTTTAAAAACTGATCCATCAATGAATATCTCCGGTCTTCATCACGTTACTGCCATTGCCAGTGATCCACAGCCCAACCTTGATTTTTATATTGAATTACTCGGACTGCGACTGGTTAAACGTACGGTCAACTTCGACGATCCGGGCACCTATCACTTTTATTTTGGTGACGCGGTCGGTACACCCGGGACAATCCTTACCTTTTTTTCATGGCCGGGCGCTCGCAGGGGACGGCACGGTT
>JAFAVN010000584.1 GCA_019242435.1 Verrucomicrobiota bacterium
AAAGGGTTGTTGCTAAAGTCACTCAATCCGTTGCTTTATACAACTAAAATTCAATTATGGCGGGGAGCCGCTTTGCAAGATTCCAGCCTCAAGGGTACCCAGTAGTGGCTCCCGGAATCGCTCAATGGTTGCGCTCGCCGCTCGAACCGCTTTCCTCCCCCACAGAGCTCCTCCACCAGTGATGCTGGAGGCACCTTCAATCAGGCGGGGGGCGGACGCAGCGGTAAACCCCTCATTACTCCCTTACTCCAAAACTCCTGCCACCCGATTCCCGAGTGCGCGCTCTAGCGGGAGCAAAGCATGAGGCCAATAGGAGCTTTGGGGTCTTTCGGGTTTGCCGAGGCTCAGGGACAATTCCCGGGAGCCGCCTGCTGGGTACCCTTGAAGCTAGAATCCTGCAAAGCGGCTCCCCTCCATTGGGACCGGGCCGGCAATTCCGTCCAATTTCAATCGCTTATAGAGATAGGCGCTCGGGGCTGCGCCCACCGGCCATCAGTCAGTCGTCACCAATCACTTTTCACCTCTGACCGAGAGGACCCCGCAGTTGATTCATCGGCACCGTCGGCCGGCTGTTGTGCAAGGATTGCGCGCTGATATGTCCGGTCTCCCAGGCCTTAATTAAGTCTTTCAAGCTCGGATCAATTTTCCGCATCAGGTCGCATACGTAGACAAAGTAAAGCCGCTCCCATTGCCGGCGATACTCCATCGTGTGCTGGCGATGAGCATTATTCCACAGCTCGATGGCATGCGGATCACGTTCGGCCATGGATTGAACCTCACGAAATCGCATCTTATCTTTCAAGGTTTGTTCCGCCGTTTTCGGGGGTACCGGAGTCGGCGCGACTGGAACGCCTGGAGTAGGGGTTGGCGTTGCCGGCAAAAGATCCAGGGGAGGCGGTGGCGGCACCGGAGGGGTTGGTTTAGGTGCACCCTCGGGAAGAAGATCGTTCGCCGGCGGCGGAGGCGGCGTTGGAATGGGGACATGTTGCGGATCCGGCAAGAGATCGGGAGGGAGCTGCACCGACGGACTGGGCGAAACAGAGGGCCGCGCTGGCGAGGATGATTTCGGCGAGGGCGATGGACTTGCCGAGGCTGATGGCTGAGCAGTCTGCGCGCGACCCACTGAAAGCAGACAGACCAGCACCGACACGCAAACCAGGAGTCTCACCAGGCCCTTCGCCGTCGTCCTCGTCCTCGACTCGGAGCAAACGGGGCGTTGAAGTACTGAGGTATTGCAGTACCGGGTCCTCTTTGAATTGGACTCGCTGAGCGGATTGGAAATGCTGACCATCGGCAAAGTTGGTCGGGCCGGCGGGATTCGAACCCACGACCTCTTGAACCCCATTCAAGCGCACTACCAAGCTGTGCTACGGCCCGATCCTCTACAGAGAAACGCAAGATGCCAAGCTCGCTCTCTTTTGCAACAACTCATTTCGCACTAGCGGAGTGTCTCAGAACCGCCATGAGATCGGGGGGGCTTACGTCTATCCGCAAGCCGAAGGTTTGATTTTTTACTGGCTACAGCCGGTAAGCCGCCATAACTTTCCGCCCGTTGCTTATGTCCTGGAAACGCGCTCAAACCCACGCTGAATCGATGCTCCAAAACCTGGGTCTGATTCCGACCAAAAAAGGGCGCAAAGATCTGCAGGGGAAACGGTTGGTTCTCATTGATGATGGCTTGAACCCTTATCGAACGATGTGTTTCACAGTAGCCGCTAAGATCTTCCGACGACGGGGCGGAGACGTTGAGGTGACCAAACCTGAAGAAGGACAGGTTCCACACGCCAAAATTATCGAGGCGCCCGTTCCGAAGAGCTCGCGTCCAAATCAGGGTCTACGGCCAACCCAGCCCGGGCGTCCTCCCGCAGACTCGCCTAAAGCTCGCCCGCGGATGACCAACGACAAATCCTTTCCTCGCTCACGAGGCTGATTACTCAGCAACTAAATTTCGTCTGTCATCTGTTCCGCCAGTCGCCGAATCATTCAAACCGAGCTTCACGCCAGGTTTGGGTGACCGGGCTCGGTCAGAAGGCTTTCCGGCCTGATCGGCAGGTCTCGAACTCGTTTCCCAGTTGCGTTAAAAATAGCGTTCGCAATCGCTGACGGTACTCCCGCTATCCCGATTTCTCCGATCCCGCGGGCGCCGAGTGGATTGAAAACGGTGTCCGGAAAATTAAGCAGTTCGACCTCAATCTTTGGTACATCGGCGTTAGTTGGTACTAAATACTCAGCGATGTTGCGATTTGCGATCCATCCGCTGCGGGGATCCATCTGGGTAGCCTCGAGCAGCCCCATTCCGATCCCGAAAACGATACCACCAATTACCTGACTTCTGGCCGTCTTGGAGCTGACGACAGTACCGATGTCCATCACACTGGTAAACCGGCTGACCCTGGCTTCGCCGGTCCACTCGTTTACCCGTACCTCGCAAAATTGGGCGCCGAATGAAAGGAACGCATATTGGTGCTCTTCCTCGCCGGCGGATGCGGTGCCGGAACCGTCGATGGAGGCGCGCCCGAGGGCTGCCAGCACCTGCTCAAAGGGAATGGACTTACTGCCGGCTCGCAGCTCGCCATTCTCAAATGAGACCTGGTCCCCCTTCATCCCGGACAACGGAGACCGCTGGCCGGCAATCGCGGCAGCGATCAATTTTTTCTTGGCGGATTCCGCTGCCGAAAGTACGGCCGGGCCAACGCTGGCAGTGGACTGCGAGCCGCCAGCCACTGGAGAAAGCGGTAGCGCGGAGTCGCCCAGAACCGGACGGATTCGGTCCACCGGGATCCCAAGACTTTGCGAGGCCACAATGGCTAACACCGTGTACATCCCAGTACCCAGATCATGCGTCGCACTGGAAATACTTGCGGTCCCGTCAGCTTGTAATCGGATCTTCGCTTCCGCCTTGCTGCGATGGGCCGGATAAAGAGCGGTGGCCATCCCAGTTCCAACCAACCAATCCCCGTCCCGAGCAGTTGCCGGCTCAGCATGCCGGTCCGACCATCCGAACCTTTCTGCGCCGACGCGGTAGCATTCATCCAGATGCTTGGAAGACCACGGTAGCTTCTTATTGGGATCGACAGTCGCGTAATTCCGAAGTCGCAGCTCCACCGGATCAATTCCGAGTTTGACTGCCAGTTCATCCATCGCTGACTCCAGAGCAAACATACCCGGAGCTACCCCGGGAGCCCGCATAAAGGTGCCCGGCGCGATATCCAAGGGGACCACTCGGTGGCTTACCAGAATGTTAGGCGCCTTATATAAAGCCAGTGACGTCCGATGTGCGGCGGATTCAACGAACAGCTTGACCCGAGACGTGGATGAGACGGCTTCATGCTTAACGGCAGTCAAAGTGCCGTCACGGTTGGCACCTAAAGTCACGGTTTGCCTCACAATGGGCCGGTGGCCGACCGCGGTAAACATCTGCCCCCGTGTCAGCACGGTTTTGACCGGTCGATTCAGCACCCGAGCGGCGGCCGCGGTCAACGGCGAGTGCATCCACATTGAGCCTTTGCAGCCGAAAGCCCCACCAACGAATGGGCAGATTACTCTGACGTCGGCTTCGTCAACATCCAACACGGCGGCCAGGTTTCGCTGTTGGCCTTGTACCCACTGAGTGGCGTCATAGATCGTCAGCCGGTTCTCGGACCAGACCGCAGTAGTAGCGTGGGGCTCCATCGGGTTATGATGCTCGATCGGATTGGAATAAGTGCCGCTGACTGATACTTCGGCTTCTCCCAATGCCGCGTCTATAGAGGAGACGCCATCGGCGAACACAGATACCGTAGCGCTCAGGTCATTTACCGATTTCGGCGGGTATGCCTGGCCGAGCCCTGCGTCCACATCGATAACAGCCGGTTGAGCCTGGTAGTTTACCTTTACTAAAGCAGCCGCGTCGCGAGCCTGCTCAAAGCTTTCCGCTACCACTAACCCGATGGTTTGCCCGAAGTAGTGAACTTCCGGATTCTGCAACAAGGGGATGAAGTCACCGGAAATGGCGCCTTCCCCTTGACCCAGCGGCGTATAAAGCTTCAGCGGATTGAACGGAGTAAAAATTGCCAGCACGCCCGGGCTGGCTTGCGCCTCAGTTACGTCCATCGCAGCGATAGTGCCCCGAGGAATCGAGCTCTGAATCAGGTAGCCGTGGCAGAGATTTTCAACCGGGTGGTCGGCTGCATAAAGTGCCCTGCCTGTCACCTTTAATTTACCGTCGACCCGGTCGACTGTCTGTCCGGAAAAAGGGGTTGTCGGATTCACGCGATGCCTCCTGCCTGGATTAGTGCACGAGCTATGGTGCGCTTCAGTAAAGTAACTTTGAATGCATTTTGCTTTAGTGGTTTAGCTCCAGCCGCAGCCTGCTCCGCCGCCGTCTCGAATGCGCTTTTACTTACCTGCTTGCCGATTAGCGCTTCGGCGACATCGGGCAATCGCCACGGTTTAGTACCAACTCCGCCGGCGGCCACTCTGGCGTCCCGAACGATCTGCCCATCAAGCTGAAGCGCGACCGCGGCCGAGCAGAGCGCAAACTCATACGACTCCCGATCCCGAATCTTCAGATAAACAGATCGGCGGTACCAAGGTTGCCTCGGAACTTTTACTTCAGTAATGAGCTCACCCGGCTGGATATCATGCTCGCGGTCCGGAGTATTGCCGGGTAGTAGATAGAAATCGTCCAATTTCGCTGAACGAGTCCCGTTAGGTCCTTGCAGGGTGATGGTGGCGTCTAAGGCGACCAGCGCCACCGCTAAATCGCTCGGATGAGTGGCGCAACAAGCGTCGCTAACCCCCAAGATAGCGTGCATGCGGTTTTCACCTTCGAAAGCGGGACAGCCGCTGCCAGGGTTCCGTTTGTTGCAGGGCGTCTCCACGTCACGAAAGTAACCGCAGCGAGTGCGTTGCATCAGGTTTCCACCAATTGAAGCCATGTTCCGAAGCTGCGCTGAGGCGCTCTTCAACAACGCCTGGGAAATAACCGGGAACTCCTGAACAACTTCCGGGCGCTCGGCGACCTGCGCCATTCTTTCCAGGGCCCCGATTCTCAATTCTTCAGTGTTAAGCGTAACTCCCTTGAGCGGTAACTGATTAATATCCACCAGCTCACTCGGGGTCATTACGTCGATCTTCATCAAGTCGACAAGATTAGTCCCGCCGGCGATAAAGGCGCTCTGCGAGCCTGCCGTGGTAGCTTCCTGGGTAGACTGTACCGGCCTATAGACGAACGCTTTCATTGTGCAGCCACCTCCTTTGCCTGGGCCGCTGCCACCTTGATGGCGTCAACAATGTTAGGATAAGCGCCGCACCGGCAGATGTTACCGGACATGAACTCCCGAATTTCAGCTTCAGATTTGGTATGACCCTCGCTGATACACCCGACAGCCGACATGATTTGTCCAGGGGTGCAATAACCGCACTGAAAACCGTCGCAGGCTACGAACGCGGCTTGCACCGGATGAAGTTGTTCTCCCTGGGCCAACCCTTCGATGGTCGTGATCTTCTTACCTTGGGCCATTATCGCCAGAGTCAGGCAGGAGACCACTCGAGTTCCATCCAGCAGTACCGTGCAGGCGCCGCAGGCGCCCTGGTCGCAGCCTTTCTTTGTACCGGGCAAATTGCATCGTTCACGCAATGCGTCCAGCAGAGTGACCCGGGGGTCAATCCGAAGGCGGTGCGGGTGACCGTTAACCTGCAAGCGCACGTCAACCAGGCCGGCTTGTTCCGGCGTGTCCTGCATTTTGCCGGATGGATCGGTCGTACTCTCAGTCGCCGCTCGAGCAGTCGGGTTAACTAAGCTGAACCCGGCTGATAAAGCGGCTAAGCGGCCCAAAAACTGCCGCCGAGAGGATCCCAGGTCTTCTGTTCCTGAGGTGCACGGCGGTGCTAATTGATCTGACGCAGTGTGATCTGATTTGCGTTCCATAGAAACGTCCTTGTCGAATTGAAACCCTTCAAGACGTCCTGCCACGCGAATCGCTGATCTATCCGAGACGATTTCGCCTCGCCTAATCAACAACTAGCCGATTTGTTTCGGGCGCCTGCAACCCTCCGGCATTTAAAACCATTATCACCAAAACACGGTTAAGGCCGTTGTAAAGCTGGGTTCTTTGCCATTGGGCAAATCCTCGTCCGTCGTCTTCATACCGGTCGCGGTCACCGCAACAGCCAAACTTTGCAGGCTGATCATTTTGCCCATCACGCCCCCGGCGCTGTTGGCGGCTGCCATCAGGATGGGATTCAGACCCAGCCGGGTTGCAGTAATCACGTGCAGATTTCCAAACAAGGCATTAAGACGTATCACTTCCCGTCAAAAAGGTTCCGATCCATCCGAGCAGGACGCTGAATACCGGAAAAAGAGCACCCCTGGCGGCGAAGGCCAGCCCGAGAGTCGCGGTTGCGCCCGACTAGTTCATAAGGAAAGCGAGCGCCAGGACCGCTGCGAATTTTACTGCGGGGATCCCCAATTGGCGCAATGTTTTTGCGAAGATATAAACGAACTGGTCTGGAAGCACTCTCAGAAAAATGGCGGAAAGCAATGCCGCCAGAAAAACGGCGCTTCCGGCCGCGCTCAGATAATTGAAATTGTAAACGGCGGGATAGTTGCTTGCTTTGGCCACCACCGTAACCATGGGAATACCAATTGATCCAAAGGCAACGGGTGAAGTGTTTGCTATCAAACAGAGCGATGCGCCCTCAAACCGGGCAAAACCCAAGCCGGCTAATATGGCGGCCGCTACCGCGACCGGTGCGCCAAACCCGGCCGCTCCTTATAAAAGCCCGGAACGCAAATGCGATAAGCTGGAGACGCTGGTCGTTCGGTCAATCACTTCTCACTTCCCATCTCACTCAAAACTCCCCTAGATAGTCGCGCAGAATCCGCTCCCACTGTGGATCGGCAAGCCGGCGCAGGAGCGAACGATTAATTGATTCGCGTAAACTGCTGCCTTCTTTCACGGCAAATCCATAAAATTCTTCGTCCAAATGAATCGGCAAAACCGTGAGTTCATTGGGATACGACATATGCACTTCGTAGAGTAAGATCGGGGCGTCATTGATGACCGCATCGATTTTGCCGTCCCGCAATGCGGGTAATAACTCGTCTCCTCGAAAAGTTCGGAACTTTAAATGATTTCTTTCGGCATACAGCGTCGCAGTCGTGTCCGGTGCGGTTCCGATGGCCAGGCCTCGCAGGTCCTCCGGCCGGTTGATCACGGTTTGCACCCTCAATTTCTCGGCGGTTAGCAACGAGGCCATGGTGGCCGTAAATACGGAAATCAAGACCAAGCTGCTAAACATCCAGCCCACGGCAATGATCCGGCCGATGAGGGTCTTCGGGTAGAGGTCGCCGTAACCCACTCCTGTCATCGTTACCGCTGACCACCATATAGCGGATCCGATACCTGGAAACCTTTTACCGTGTCCCCCGAAGTGCGCTGGATTACGTCGGCGCTCGCAGAGCCAGATTAGAACCGCAGCTGCGATCAGAATGATCATCATGAGTGCCACCAGCTTGATAACTTGACCGGACAGCAATTTTTTGAACAACGACGAAAGAAAATTCGTATCAGGCGTTACCGACCTGGTCCGCATTGCCACCCGGAGTCCGGAAGTAAAGAACCGATGGGTAAAATCGATCTCTTCTTCTCGTTCCGCCGTAATGGTGATAGGGCCTATACAAACATCGAACCAGCCGTTCATAAGCCCCGGGAACCGGTTCTCAACTGAGATTTCTTTTAACTGGTAATCCGTATTGAGATCCGAAGCGATCTGCCGCCACAGGTCGACGGCAATACCGGTCCAAGAGCCGTCCGGTCGCCGGATATTAAACGGGGGTGCCGAATAGACGCCGACCATCAGCTGGGGACGGGGTGAAACCGGACTCGGCTGGGTTACGGCAGAATCGGCCATACAGACCAGCGGCAGGAAGCAGCCAAGGAGGCTTGCTAACCAACCGCGTGCTCGCCCGAAGTTCGCCCGCGATAACAAATGACAGCTGACAAATGACAAATTTCGCCGTTTGGCATATCAGCTGGGGCAGCAACGCACAAACAATTTGTGATTTGTCATCTGCGCCGGCAGCCGTCGGATTATCGCAAGCGGGCGTCAGGCAAGCACGGAAAGGCGGGTTACCAAAAAATGCGGTTTTTCTAATTTCCAGGATTGCCCACCGCGGCAAAAACAAGTTACAATAGCGTTTATGCGCAAGTTCCTTTCGCTTCTCGCCTTAGCTGCGATGGCGGCCCTGCCGCTTGCCGATGCCCAAAACGCCACACCGACCCCGGCCACAGGCGCCGCGGCGTCGCCCAGTCCAAAGAAGAGAGCCAGGAAAGCTGCTAACCCGAGCCCCAGCCCGGGTACTGCCGCCAACCCGGCTGCTACTGCCTCCCCAACCAAACGTACGAGAAAGAATGCCAAGGCGTCTCCCTCTCCCGCCAACGCTCCCGCAACTGCTGCCAGTCCGTCGCCGACTCCAGGCGGTCTGTTCGGAGCGTTCAAGAAGAAAACCGCGAACCCCGCCGCTGCCCCAGTGGGCACACCAGGGGGAGCCGGCACGGTTTGGGTCAATACTGAGTCGCACGTTTACCACAAACAAGGCTCCAGATTTTATGGGAAGACCAAGCAAGGCAAATACATGAGCGAACAAGACGCCATCAAGGAAGGTGACCACGCAGCGAAAAACGGGGACTAACCGGTCACGATCGCGTTAAATGCCTTCAAACGGCGCCGGCTTTTTGGCCGGCGCTTTCTTTTTTTAGGAGTTCGAATCTGAAATCTCGAATACCGAATTTAGAAGATGTCGAGCGTTGTTTAGCACCATCATTCTCTGGAGGGGAGCCGCTTTGTAAGCTATGAGTTCTGCCAGCAAACAGCTGGCGGCTCCCGGGAAATGCCGGGCGCTCGACTCGGCCAATGGGTATTCCAGATCCGATTCGATTGAAGCCGATGAGTCCCCATTGACTCATGGGTTACGCCCCGGAGCCGACTGCAGCCGAGCACACTGAGCTACTAACGTACAAAGCGGCCCTCCTCCAAGAATGGACCCCTCACCTCTCACTGATCACCTCTCACTTCCCGCTCCGCTGCTAATAAAAACCGCGCTGAACCGAATGACACAACGCCTCCGATTCCTAGCAGCGCCAAACCGGCGGCCAGATATAGCAGCAGCCCGCCGATATCTCCGATGGACCCTTTCAAGCGCATTTTGGCTGGATTAGTGCGCAAATAAGCCACATCCAGCATTTGTCCTTTGCGGAGGCTTCGCCACAAACCTTCATAGACGGCGAAACGTCCCTCATACTCGCCGGCGCCTCCGCCTGGCGAAATCCGGCAGCGGACGTAGAACTTTTGCTGTCCGATTTGATCTTTCCCGATAACCTCGGCGATTCCGGGATCCGAGTTTGCCCAGAACTGATATTCCTCCACCAAGCCGCTGCCACCCAGCAGAACGAAAACAACCCCACAAATGATCGCCATTCCTCCTCCAATCAGGAGCCCGATCGCCTCACGACGTCCTCGGATCAGGAAAGACCACATACTCATCGACAGAAATGTCACATCTTGGTTCGAGCAAGGCGCGGGTTAGCAGTTGTGTCTCGAAGGGACTGCATGACTGAGCCCGGTTTTGGTCCCGGCCGGCCGCCCCAAAAAGGCCCGCTATCGCCAGGAGCTTGGAACCCGAGCCCGTGACGTAGGTTGAAGGCCTCGTAAGACGCTTCGCTCTCGTCGCCGGCGTTTCAGTCCGTCGGCATGCATCGAGGTTTGAAAATCATCCCGGCCTCGCCATCTTTATGGGGAACCACCCCCAAATGCGAAAGAGGCAAATCGCCAGAGTCATCCAAGTCTCGAGCGGAAATTTTCTCGAGATGTACGATTTCATGGTTTTCGGTTATTACGCGGGCGCTATCGCGGAAGCTTTTTTTCCCGGA
>JAFAVN010000016.1 GCA_019242435.1 Verrucomicrobiota bacterium
AGCCCTGAGCGGCCCTGCATTTAGTATTCCTCATTTGGGTGACTGTTTTCGGTCATGACTCAATACGCCGAGCTTGAGGGAAAAGTTGGGAACTTTGAATGTGGCTCCAATTGGTACCAGTAACCGACCGACGCGATATCGTCTGCTAGCGGCAGGTATTTGCGATTCGACTGCCAGCCGAGCGCTTGCACCGTAACGCGCAAGTCCTGACAAAAACCAATTGAGTCCAGCAGGTGCCAGCGATATAAACTAAAGCGGCGGGGAGCCTGCGGATCATTATTGCGGGCCAGAGGGCATCCGCTATACGGAAAACTGAACTCCTGTTCGATAGGTGTTTTGGGATCCTGATAAAAGCACCAGGCTCCGCCAAAATAGTCCTCGGTTCCGTTATCGGCGATCGTGGGGAACTCCGTATCCCCGTCAATAAAGAACTTCACTTCGCCTTCTCCCCACCAACCGCGGGACAGCGCTGTCCAGGCCAGGTAGGTCCCGACATAAACACCCCGGCCTTGAACATTGTCTATAATCACGTGCTCCGGATGCTTCGGCAGGGTCCTGCTTCTACGCCACTGGGCATGGAAATAGGCCGCATCCTCAGTCACCTCCTGAGTTTTGTAGAGCACTTTGTAAGCGACAATATTGGCATCTTGAGTGCCCTCGTTTTGAAGGGTTATGCGACAGGCTTTCCGAAAGGGCATCTGCCAAAAGCAGCCGCAACCCCGGTAAGGTCCCACGACAACCGGCAATGAATTTACAAGATGGGGCGCAGAGTCGTGCCCCATCGCGAAGAAATCACCCAAAGGTACCTCTACAGACGGTTCCGCTTCGTCGTCCCAGTAAATCCTGAGAACGAGTTGACGGTAGGAGGGACAATCACTGGTGATCCAGACTTGATTGATACAAGCGGGCCCTCGGATATCGGCAAGAACGGCTGTTTCGCTCGCCAGAACGGAAATGAAAGGGCGAACCTTCCATCCTCGTCCGAGATCCATGGCCGGTTTGCTGTGACGGAGGTTAGGGTCCTCTGGATTTGGGTCCCATATACAGGCTTTTCCTTTGTCACCGGTCGGGTTTTCAGCCGAGATCTGCCGCGTTGTGACCCCAGCTTGAAAAGGCAAAACCGACAGCACATCACTATGAATTGATGACATGGATTATCTTCTAGATCCTTATCCGCTTTTATCACCCGGATCGTAGGCTTTAGCCATGGAATAATTTACTGAACTTATGTATTATCTTGCGATCTTCGATGAAAAGCCTGGTTCTTTGGTTTCCGGCCGACTCAGGTCGTTGGTCCTCCGCGCTAATGGTCCGTGGACTAGGTATTCATGAGCACATGCGCCCGATCTTTGTGGACCGGCCCTCTGGGACGAATGATTATCTGTTGGTCCATTTCTACAGCGCGGTCGAGGTCTTCGTCGAGGGAAGCATAAAGCCTTTTCCTCCCAATACCTTTTGGATATGGCGCCCAGGTGATCGACACACATTCGGGATCAGACAAAAGCGCTGGGACCATTCGTGGGTTCATTGTGTCGGGTCAACCATTGCAGCGACTTTGGCGACCAGTGATGTTCGATTTGCTCATCCGATTCTCCTAACCGATGCGAGCTTGGTCGAAAAATATCTGCCGGCAATTCAGGAAGAGATTCAAACGCACGGTCGCCCCGATTTACTCATCCTTGAAAACTATTTTTTTATCTGGATCCGAGAACTACAGCGCGCCAGCGATCCGAGGAAGGATGCGCAACGTATCTCTCAACGCTTGAGAGCAGTCAGAAAGTTTATCGAGGACAATGTCGCTACCCCATTGACGTTCCAGCATCTAGCGGAGCGGGCCAATCTGTCCATTTCGCACTTTTCAAATGAATTTCGAAAAAGCTTTGGTGTTTCGCCGATCGAGTACGTGTTGAGATTGCGGATGCAGCAAGCTCTCTATTACCTCCAAGATCTGAATTTACCGATTTCGGAAGTTGCTTCTCGAGTAGGCTTTTACGACCAATTCTATTTCTCGAAGCAGTTTAAAAAGCGCTGCGGAGTCAGCCCACTGAACTATCGTAAGAAGTTCTTTCAGCAACCGGGGATGGGAGCCAAGCCAGTACAACGATGAACCACCACAGGACTATCGAAAAGACGATCGACGGGTAAGGCGGCTGGTGCCCTCAGCTAAGAAGAAGCGTGTCAACGTTGTTGAACCCATATCCGTCCTGAAAACAAAGTCTTCGCAGAAAGGCTGGCAAGACCTAAGCCGCGAAACCCGGCAGGATAAGCTGCCTATCGTAGTCAGGACCTTTTCTTTTTTGCTCGAGCTGCTGGGGCGCCACCTAAGCCACTGAATTTGCTGCCGTAGATCGCCACCGCGCTTGAGTATTGCCATTGGTTCGGGGCCGCGCGATCATACCTCGACTCTCCTGATCATGGGCACCAACTATTCTCCCGAGGTGGTATTCAATCAGCCGCCGCCATTGGAGAACTACAGTCTCTTCGAGAGCGACGAAGCGCTAAAAGAAGCAGTGCGGCGTGAGGGCGGTGGTTGGATCGAACCGGCGGCGCGTAAGCTGGGACAGTGGCTC